>JAGRGW010000022.1 GCA_020445315.1 Gammaproteobacteria bacterium | reverse complement strand
ACACCTGCTTCATGAGCAACGAGGTCCTGTCCGGTCACCGTACGATGGACACGATCCGCGTGACCTACGACGGCCTGAAGGGGCACGGCGTCAATGTCGTCCACGACACCGTTGTCGACATCGACCCGGCCGCCAAGAAGGTGACGACCGCCGGTGGTGCAACCATGTCGTACGACCGCTGCATCGTCGCGCCGGGCATCGGCCTGAAAGACAACATCGAGGGCTATGACGGCGCCGCGCAGGACGCCATGCCGCACGCGTGGAAGGCCGGTCGCCAGACCGTGCTGCTGCGCAAGCAGCTCGAAGCCATGCCGGACGGTGGCGTCGTCGCGATCGCCGCGCCGCCGAACCCGTTCCGCTGCCCGCCGGGGCCGTACGAGCGTGCCTGCCAGATCGCCATGTACCTGCAGGCGAAGAAGCCGAAGTCGAAATTGATCATCTTCGACGCGAAGGACAAGTTCTCGAAGATGGGACTGTTCAAGCAGGCGTTCGAGCGCCACTTCCCGAACCACATCGAGTGGGTCGCGGGTTCAGCCGGCGGCAAGATCACGCGTGTCGATGCCGGCAGCAGCACGATCTACGCGGGCGACACCGCGCACAAGGTTGCCGTGGCCAACGTCATCCCGGCACAGGAAGCCGGTGCGATCGCGTTCAAGGCCGGTCTGGTCAACGACTCGGGCTGGTGCCCGATCGACGGCCGCACCTTCGAGTCGACCGTGCACAAGGGCATCCACGTGGTTGGTGACGCCTCGGTTGCCGCACCGCTGCCGAAGTCCGGCTACGCGGCGAACTCCGAAGGCAAGGTCTGCGCAGCCGCTGTCGTCGACATGCTGAACGGCCGCACCCCGGGTGATCCCTCGCTGGTCAACACCTGCTACTCGGTTGTCGGCCCGGAAGACGCCATCTCGGTTGCCATGGTCTACGACCTCAAGGACGGCAAGCTGGACAAGGTCGCCGGTTCCGGTGGCCTGACCTCGAAGGACAGCAGCCCGGCCATGCGCGCACGTGAAGTGCAGTATGCCTACAGCTGGTTCGAGAACATCAAGAAAGACAGCTGGGGCTGACAGCACACCCCGGCAGGTCCCGGCCACGCGGCCGGGATCGCTCGATTCTCAAGGGCCCTTCGGGGCCCTTTTTTTGGGCAAAGCGAAACGTCGAGTTACGGGGAGTTCCCGCAAGCACCGTGAAGGGCTGCGATTCTCATTTTCCCAATGTGATCGAAAACGAATCAGACGAAAAACCGCGCTCGGCGTTTTCTGGGACTGACAAGGCCGCGACAGCCTTGTTCAGCGTTTCGCTAGCAGATCCGCGGAAGGGGATCGTCCTCGAGTTCCTCGAGTATGCGTTCCCCACCCAGTTCGGTGACCAGCACGACACGTGCACGCCCCTGCACCACCTCGCCGATCTGCGCGGCGCCAGCGCCTTCCGGCAATGCCCGCCACGCCGCCAGCAGACCCTCTGTCTGTTCCGCTGAAACGATCGCCACGACCCGACCCTCGCAGGCCAGGAACAGCGGATCGTAGCCCAGCATCTCGCAGACCGATTGCACCTCGTCACTGACCGGTACCGCCGCCTGGTCGAGTCGGACCTGCAGCCCGGTCGCATGCACCAACTCGTGCATCACGGTGGCCAGGCCACCGCGGGTCGGGTCGCGCATGAAACGCACGGCACCGAAATCGCGTGCCGCCAGGGTCAGCGGCAGCACGCTGGCAGCGTCGGACTGCAGTTGGCCGCGCATGCCGAACTCCTCGCGCGCCAGCATCACGCAGATGCCGTGGTCGCCGACCGGGCCGCTGACGAGGATCCGGTCGCCATCGCGAACATTGTCCATCGACAGGCTCAACGCCGGTGGCGCGATACCGACTCCGGTCGTCGCGAGGTACAGGCCGCCGCCCTCGCCGCGCCGCACGACCTTGGTATCACCGGCAACGACGACCACACCCGATTCCGACGCCGCGCGGGCGATCGACGCGACGAGCCGGTCGAGCAACGCGATTTCGATGCCTTCCTCGATGAAAGCGTTGAGGGTCAGGAACAGCGGGGTTGCGCCGGACACGGCGAGGTCGTTGCAGGTGCCGTGAATCGCCAGCGTACCGATGTCACCGCCTGGAAACTCGAGCGGCTGCACGGTGAAACCGTCAGTCGTCATCAGTACCCGGCCGGGCGGCAGGTCGATCGCGGCGGCGTCGACCTGGGTGTCGAGACGCTCGTTCTGGAGATGCCGGGCAAAGATCTCGTCGATCAATTCGCGCATCAGGCGCCCGCCGTTGCCGTGGGCCAGGCTGATATGTGTGTCTTGCAAGTGATACTCCCTGCGGAAGGTACATGGGACTACTGACCCATGTTAGTCGCGCAGGGGACAATTCCCAAACACCGCATTGCCGGTACCGACGCATCGTACCGGACACGTCAGCCGGGCAATGAAAAGCCGCCGGCCGGCGAAACCGGGCGGCGGCTGCCTGGCAGGCGGTTACCCGGGTCAGCGCACCTTGACCTGCAGCATCTCGTCGCCCTCCTCGTCCGTCAGGTGAACGGCGCAGGCGATGCACGGGTCGAAACTGTGTATCGTGCGCAGGATCTCGACCGGCTGGTGCGGGTCGTGCATTTCATGGTTGTCCTGCAACGCCGCCTCGTAGGCACCCGGCTGGTTCTGCGGATCACGCGGCCCGGCATTCCAGGTCGACGGCACCACCGCCTGGTAGTTGTCGATCTTCTGGTCCTTGATGACGATGTAGTGCGCGAGGCCGCCACGCGGTGCCTCCATGTAACCCACGCCCCTGGCCTCCGATGGCCAACTCGACGGTTCCCACAGCTTCTCGTTGAAGGTACGTGTATTGCCGGCCTTGATGTTGGCCATCAGCGTATCCATCCAGTCCTGCATCTTGTCGGCGATCAGCTTCGTCTCCAGCGTACGCGCCGCGGTACGACCGAGCGTCGAGAACAGCGCGCGCTTGTCCGCACCCAACGCACTCAGCGTCGAGTCGACCAACTCGCGGGTCGCGCCATCGCCCTTTGCATACAGCAGCAGCACGCGTGCCAGCGGCCCGACTTCCATCGACTTGCCCTTCCACCGTGGCGCCTTGAGCCAGGAGTAACCGTCGTCGACGTTGAGTTGCTTGTAAGGCGTGGCGGGGCCGCCACGACCTTCGTAGTCGAGCGTCGTTTCGCCTTCCCACGGGTGCAGGCCGGTGTCTTTGCCCTGCTCGTACTGGTACCAGCTGTGCGAGACGAACTCCTCGACCTCACCCTTGGCACGCAGGTCGACCTCGTGAACCTCGTCGAGATTCCGGTCGAGAATGACGCCCGGCGGAATCCAGAAGCTGGACGGGTCGGTCATGCCCTTGCCGGCCTCGGCGGACGGGAAGTCACCGTAGACCATGAAGTTGCCAAGCCCCTCGCCGCGGTAGAACCAGTCCTTGTAGAACCCTGCCACGGCCACGGTGTCGGGCACGTAGACCTGGTCGACGAACATCCGCATACGGTCGATGATCGACTGCACCAGCGCCAGGCGCTTGGCATTGATCGCCGAATCGGAATTGAGGTCGATCGGGTTCGGCGAGCCACCGACGAGGAACATCGGGTGCGGGTTCTTGCCGCCGAACACCGCGTGCAGCTTGACCACGTCGCGCTGCCATTCCAGCGCCTCGAGGTAGTGCGCGACGGCCATCAGGTTGGCCTCGGGCGGTAGCTTGTAGGCCGGGTGGCCCCAGTAGGCCTTGGCAAAGATCCCCAACTGGCCCGCCTCGACGAAGCCCTTGAGCTTCTTCTTCATGTCGGCGAAGTAACCCGGCGAGGCCTTCGGCCAGTTCGACAGACCCTGGGCCAGTTCCGATGTCGCCTTGGGATCGGCCTCCAGTGCCGAGACGACGTCGACCCAGTCCAGCGCATGCAGGTGGTAGAAGTGCATGACGTGGTCGTGCACGTACTGCGCCGCGATCATCAGGTTACGTATCAGCTCGGCATTGGCCGGGATCTCGTAATCCAGCGCATCCTCGACCGCCCTGACCGAGGCGATACCATGCACCAGGGTGCAGACACCGCAGATGCGCTGGACAAACGCCCAGGCATCTCGCGGGTCCCGCCCCCTCATTATCACCTCGATACCGCGCACCATCGTACCGGACGAATAAGCGCTCTCGATCTGGTTGCCGTTCATCTGCGCCTCGATGCGCAGGTGACCCTCGATGCGGGTGATCGGATCGACAACGACGCGTTCACTCATGGTCTTTTCCTCTATGTGTCCAGGTAGCTGGCCAAAATCCGGTACTGTGCGGCACTCTCGCTGTCGTGCGAATCCTTGTCACTGTCCGCGGCAAGACAGGTCCGGGCCATGCGTGCACTCATCGCCGCCTTCCATGCCGGGCCCTTCGACGAACGGCCTTCGGGCTCGAGGCAGGCTTCAGCGGCGCGGGCCACGAAGTAGCCGGCCTGGTCGGTCCATTCACCGTCGGCGCCACAGCGGGTGTGCGCTTCCAGGCTCGCCGCCTTGATACCGCGGCGGGCCAGGGCCATCGCCTCTTCCGCGATCTGACTGTCGCGCGCGGCCGCGAGGGCGTTGTTGATGCGCGTGTCGTTGGCCAGTTCGAGGACGCTTTCGACGAACAGCGCGCCCACGTTGCGCTGACCGGCGATGTCCAGTCCGTCCAGTGCCGCGCGAAACTCGGTGTCATTGTTAATGGAAGCCATCACGCCTGCTCCTTCTTATCTTCAACCAGGTACTCGGCCAGCATCTCGGTCAGGCCGACGACCGGCAGGTCCATTTCATACTCCTCGAGGCCCTCCTCGAGCGTCAGCCGGCAGTTCGCGCAGGCGGTAACCAGCGTATCGACGCCGAGCGCATCGAGCTGCGATTTCTTCTTCTTGAACGCCGTCATCTTCAGTTCGTCGGCGCGTTCGTTGGCACTGACCCCGCCGCCGCCGCTGCAGCACCAGTTCATCGCGCCGCCGTCTTCCATCTCGACGAAGTTGCTGGCGATGCGGTTCAACAGGTTACGCGGCTGCTTGACCACCCCACCCTTGCGCGCAATCTGGCAGGGATCGTGGTAGGTCAACTTCTGGTCGTCCTTGCCCTCGGTCCGGATCAGGCCCTGCTCGACGAATTCGTCGAGGACCTCGAGGATGTGCTTGACCTCGAACTTGTACGGCCGGCCGATCAGGTTCGGGCCGTCCCACCGGATCGCCGTGAACGCATGGCCGCATTCGGGGCTGATGACGGTCTTGACACCGAGTTCCTCGGCCGCGTCGACGACGCGCTTGACCAGCACGCGGGCGATGTCGGATACGCCGATCTGGATACCACTGTTGGTTGCCTCGAAGGCCTTGGACGAAATCGTCCAGGTCTTGCCGGCCTGCTTCATGATGCGGGCAATGGCTTCCATGTACTCGGGGAAGTTCATGATCTCCATCGACGACAACAGCACCATGTAGTCGGCGCCCTGCACGTCGAGCGGCGCATCGAGGCCGGTGTCCTTTTTCAGGTGACCGATCTGTGCCTGCACCGCGGGCAGTTTGACACCCATCGGACTGCCAATCTCGACGGCGCGCGTGCTGGCACCAATCAGGCCTTCCGGCGCATGGCCGGCGGCCGCAAAGCCCTCGCGGATCTTGCGGATCATGTCGGAGATGTCGTTACCCACCGGGCAGACCAGCGAGCAGCGCCCGCACAGGGAACAACCGTCGTAGACGAGGGTCTCCCAGTCGGTGAAAGTCTGCTCGTCGACCGGCTTCGACAGCCCCAGCATCTTTTTCGCGCGCCCGAGCAGCGTGTACTCGCTCTGCCAGATGCGCTTCATCGGCTCCACCTTGTTGATCGGCGTGTAGCGCGGGTCACCGGTCTCGGTGTAGAACAGGCAGGCCTCGGCACACAGGCCACAGTGCACGCAGGAGCTGAAGTAGGACGCGACAGTCGCGTCGATCTGGCCTTTGATCGCCTGGATGCCCTTCTCGACAGTCGGCGCACTCATGATTCGACTCCTCTCTGACCGGCCTTGAAGCCCTGATACCAACGGGCCGTCACGAAACTGAACATGTGGGTTAACTTGGTGAACGGTGCCACGACCATCAGCAGTTCGACGCTGAGAATGTGCAGCGCCAGCATCAGCGTGTACGGCAGCAGCATGTGGTTATAGGCCAGGTAGCCGGTCAGCACCGGCAGCAGCGTCACCAGCCAGGCGACATAGTCACCGGTCGTGGTCAGGAAACGCAGGACCTTGCTGTTCATGCGGAAAATCAGCGCCGCGACAATCGACAGGATCGTCACCGCGCCGACCGCGTTGATCGCACCGGACGGCAGGGCGGGCCAGCCGAAACCCAGGACGCTCTCGAACAGCGGGATATGCGGCCCGTAGAAGAACAGCACAACGAAGAAACCGAGGTGCATCACGTACGCGTTGACGATGCGCAGTGGTTCCTTGTCGAACACCTGCTTGCGCGGCAGGAAGCGCGAGAAGATCGTGCGCAGCCCACCGCTGAGCCCACTGCCGCGCGGTGCGGACAGGTCGGGTTTCTTACCCAGTGCCAGCACCTCGAGCAGGCGCAACAGCATGCCGCCAATGAAAATCACCAGCGCGATGTCGAAGCCCGGACCCCGAGCCCAGTTGAGTAGCTCATTGGCATCCATCGTTCAGGACTCCTTACTCAGGTCTTTGATAGTGATGGTTTCGCGGTTCTTGACCGCGTCCGACTTGGTCCTGCGGTTCAACACGGCGGCAGCGGCACCCACGGCCAGGCCGGCGGCACCGGCAGTGAGGATGGTGTCACCGATATTGTTGAACGGTGCCGACAGCGGCTTGTAGAAACCGCCGGCATCCCAGAACCGCGGTTCCGAACAGCCGATGCAACCATGACCGGCCTCGACCGGCCAGCTGGTTCCCTCGTTCCAGCGCGCCGTGGCACAGGCGTTGTAGGTCGTCGGGCCCTTGCAGCCGAGCTTGAACAGGCACCAGCCCTTGCGCGCACCTTCATCGTCGAAGGTCTCGGCGAACTCGCCGCGCTCGTAGAACGGACGGCGATAGCAGCGATCATGGATGTTCTGACCGAAGAACACCTTCGGCCGCTTCAGGTGATCGAGTTCGGGCAGCGCGCCGAAGGTCAGGAAATGCGCCAGCACGCCGGTGATCACGGTCGGAATCGGCGGACAGCCCGGCACGTTGACGATCGGCTTGTCGGTGATGATGTCCTCAACCGCCGCCGCACCGGTCGGGTTCGGGTTGGCCATCGGCAGGCCACCGAAGGCGGCACAGGTCCCGACCGAAACGATGGCGGCCGCGCCCGCGGCGACTTCCTTCAGCATGGCGAGATTGCTGATGCCGGCAATGGCCGAATAGTCGCCGTTGGCGCCGAGCGGGATGGACCCGTCGACGACCAGCAGGTATTCACCCCAGTGCGCCTTCATCGCCTCTTCGCGTGCATGCTCGGCACCATCGCCGGCAGCGGCCTGCAGCGTATGGTGATAGTCGAGCGAGATGTGGTCGAAGATCAGCCCCTCGATCGTCGGTGCATGACTGCGGGTCAGCGACTCGGTACAACCCGTACATTCCTGGAATGACAGCCAGATCACCGACGGTCGCTTGGCCTGCTCCAGGGCCTGCGCAATCTTCGGGATCATCATCGGCGGCAGGGCCATCATGGATGCCGTGGCGGCACAGAATTTCATGAATCCGCGGCGCGACACGCCTCGCTGCCGCAAGCGTTCACCGAGAGTTTGATCGTTCACCTTGAATACTCCTGACAGGTAGCGAGTTGGTGACATCGGAAACCCGCGCGCCGCGACAAATTGGACGCCGCGCAACGGACATGGGGAAATAACGAACGGGGGAAACTGGCCGGGCGGTGTCCGCAGCGGGAAAGCGGACGCGGGGGGACACAGCTGCCGTCTGCGGCATCACTGCTGCTTCGACGACGACGGCACCCTTAGACGACACGTTAACTGCTCCCGCGACCCCAACCGTATGGCGACATAATAACGGGGTGACTATTGATTTTGTCTGACCTGCATCAGTTGTCGATAACATTCGAGAAAAAGCAAAGTCTGGAATACGGTGGCGACGTTGTGAATGCCGTTCTCCAGGTAGTTGATTTCGTGTGCAATCGTCATCGGCACGGCCGGGCCGGCCGCAACAGGCGGCCCGCTGCCGATTGAACGGCGATCGACCGGTATGCGGTAGAGCGAAAGAACGTGCCGCCGTTCGCGATCGCCGCGAGCGATAGGATTGAAGCGACGAATCGCGTTACGCGTTGGCTTGGGCTGACAAAGCCGGACGGCTTTGTCAGCAATTCATCGCAGTGTTGTGGTCCTCAACCGCAACTGCGCCCTACCGGCAATGGCAGGCCGGCATAGCGGCAGGCCATTTTGGCGCCATCCGGAAACAGTTGATTGATGTAGCGCCGCGTCCAGCGACAGTCCTTCTGGTCCTTGCACAGGTTGCGTGCCAGCACCGGCAGTTCGGGCGCGACGGAGAACTCCCGGTAGAACCGGTGCAGGAAATCGATCAGCAGCCAATGATCGTCGCCCAGTTCAACGCCGTCGAGTTCGGCCATGCGCTCAGTCAGCGCCTTGGACCAGTCGTCCGGATCGACCAGGTAGCCGTGACGATCCAGCGACACGTAACGGCCTTCGACCTCGATTACCGGGTTTTCCCGTGCCTGGGTGATGACACCCTCGGTGCGTGCTTCGTCCATCCTCATCGTAGTACTCCCGCTTCTTCGAGCAGTGGTCTATGGAACCTGTTGGTACATAACCACAGGTTAGCGAGTACACGACGAGGCGGGAGGACAAAGCCCCCACTCAACGCAGGTTTATTTGATCTGGGGACAATAAAACCCGATTAGCAGCATCAGGTATTGCGTATTTTCTAAATTCATCAAACAGTTATATGCAGAATCCCGACGGTTGACGGCAGAACGTTCCCTGCCCCGGGCGCTCGACCGCACCGCCCGTTCAGGCGTTCTCGTCCCCCGCTTCGGGCGCGCTGCGTGCATCGCGCATCGCGGCCAGCCCATCGCGGATGTCGTCGACCGGCGCCATCAACATGGCCGGCACCTGGGCGATCTCGAGATGCAGCGTCAGTCGCCTGCCCTCGGTATCCTTGAGCTCGACGAGCCAGACACCCGGATAACGCGTTTCTTCGACGATCGTGGGGCCGAAGGCCGTGATCTCCGCCGTGACCTCACCGCGACCGAGGCGCTCGCGCAGGTCCGCTTCATCCTGCGCGCTGAACGGCATGGCGCCCAGGTCGATCGTCGTCGATTCGTCGTTGTCGACGAGATGCTGCAGTGCCTCTTCGACCTGCAGGAGCAGCGGGCGGAGGTTCTCGGTCCGAAACGCGCCTTCTGTCGTCCCCTCGACTCTCACCGGAATAGAATCCAGGCCACTCATCTTGTTCAACCTCTTCTGAATGATGCCGTTTTCAGCGGGCGGCACGGCAATAATTCTGTCGATCGCATGGCAACGGTGTCCCCGGCCCGTTGCCGGCGCGCGGCCATCACCTGTCGGCCCCTTGGCCTGGCACACGGCATCGGGGGCGCCCATGTCCAACCCTAACCGATGGGTTCCGCCGGACCATGACCCAGATCAACTGGCAACAAACTATATTAGTGAATAATTAATGACGCCACCGGGCGGCCAGGTCGAGTGCGAGACGCGCGGCCTCGGCAATGGCGGGTGCAACGGTCGGGCTCGGCTCGTCGCCCCACTCCAACGACTCGGGTTCGACGCCGATCAGCGCACGCCGCTCCGGAAACGTGTCCGACAGGCGTGCAATGTCGAACAGGTCCATCAGGCCGACCTCGTGCACGCTGGCGCGGTTACCCTGCAGGTAGCGATCCATGTCGGCGCCGACGAGACAGCGGACGGTGCCCGCGGGCTCCCCCAGCCGGGCTGCATCCACGACAATGAGGTTGTCGTGTT
>JAGRGW010000021.1 GCA_020445315.1 Gammaproteobacteria bacterium | reverse complement strand
AGGCGGTCGACGACAAGTTCACGGTCATGTGTTTCAGCGACAAGTCGAGCAGCCAGGCCCTGCCCGGCGTCGCGCTGGACTCGGACCCGCGTTTTCCCTTCTACAAGATCAGCACCGAGATCGAGAAGGTCGCCAGTGGCGAGGGTTCGCGCATCGATGCCTACCTGCAGCTGAAGACGACCGGCAGCAAGGCGCTGAAAGGCAAAATCCTGATCGACTCGCCCGGGTTCGACGCCGATGCCCAGCGCACGTCGACGCTGCGGATCACCGATCACATCATCGACCTGTCCGACCTCGTGCTGGTGTTCTTCGACGCCCGTCATCCCGAGCCCGGCGCGATGCGCGACACCCTCGATCACCTGGTATCGAAGACGATCAACCGTCCCGACTCGGGCAAGTTCCTGTACATCCTCAACCAGCTCGACACGACCGCGCGCGAGGACAACCCGGAAGAAGTCGTCGCCGCCTGGCAGCGCGCACTCGGCGAACGCGGCCTGACCGCTGGCCGGTTCTACACCATTTACAACGACGAGGCGGCCATGCCGATCGCCGACACCGCGCTGCGCGAGCGTTTCCGTGGCAAGCGCGATGCCGACCTCGCCGACATCCACGAGCGCATGGAACAGGTCGAGATCGAGCGTGCCTACCGCATCGTCGGATCACTGGAAAAGACGGCGCGCAATTTCGAGGAAAAGGCCGTTCCCGCCCTGACCGACCTGATTGCACGCTGGCGCAGGCGCACGCTGATCGGCGATGCCGTCGCGCTGCTGGCCATCGTCGCCGCGTTCATCGGTATCACGGTGAACAACGGCCAATGGGAGGGCATGAGCCTGCAGGCGGACTGGTGGAACACCATCACCGCCAGCCCGATGAATCTCTATTTCGCGGCGCTGGGTGCCTTCGTGGCCTGGCTGGTCGTCCACTTCGGCGTCCGCCACCTGACAGCCAAGTCGCTGCTCGGCTTCGCCAGGCGCCAGGGCGAGAAACTGGGCGTCCGCGGCAACCTGGCGCGCGCGTTCCAGCATAATACCCATTTCTGGCAGAGCATCTTCGCGCGCAGACCGGCCGGCTGGACCCGTCGCAACCGCAAGCGCGTGCAGCAGGTGTTCGAGGACGCCGACCGCTACGTGCAGGATCTGAACGACAGTTTCACCAACCCGTCCGGCACGCTGGCGGCCACAGTCCCGGGTGAAACCGCCACTACGGCTGGCACCGACGACGTCTACGCCACACCGGCCGCAGCCGGCGCCAGGGACTGACCGAACAAACGGCAAATGCCGCGCATCGGCATCGACCTCGGTGGCACCAAGATCGAGGGCATCGTTCTCGCCGATGACGGTGCCATCGAGTCGCGCCGGCGCGTACCAACACCTGCCGGCGACTACGCGGCCACCATCGACACGGTCGCCGCGCTGGTGCTGGAACTGGAGCGGGACTGCGACGTTCGCTGTACCGTCGGCGTGGGCACACCGGGCGCGCTGTCGCCGGCCACCGGCCGGATGCGCAACGCCAATTCGACCTGTCTCAACGGCCAGCCGCTCGACGCGGACCTCGGCCAACGCCTGCGTCGTCGGGTGCGCATCGCCAACGATGCCGACTGTTTCACGCTGTCCGAGGCCCGCGACGGCGCGGCGCGCGGCGCCACCAGCGTGTTCGGCGTCATCATTGGCACCGGCACCGGTGGCGGTATCGTCATCGACGGACGCCTGCTGCAGGGGCCGAACGCGATCGCCGGCGAGTGGGGTCACAACCCGCTGCCCTGGATGACCGACGCGGAGCGCCCGGGGCCACCCTGCTACTGCGGCAAGCACGGCTGTGTCGAGACGTTCCTGTCGGGGCCTGGCATGGCGCACGACTACGCCACGGCAACGGCAGCCGCGTCATCACGCGCCGCCGTCGACATCGTGGAGCGCGCGCTGGCCGGGGAAATCGCCGCCGGGCAATGCCTGGCCCGCTACCACGACCGGTTGGCCCGCGCGCTGGCCAGTGTCATCAACCTGCTCGACCCCGAGGTCATCGTCCTGGGCGGCGGGCTTTCCAACATCGACAGCCTGTATATCGACGTGCCGGCCCGCCTGCCACGCTACGTCTTCTCCGACGTCGTGCGCACGCGGCTCGTGCGGGCCGAGTACGGCGACAGCAGCGGCGTGCGGGGTGCGGCCTGGTTGTGGGGCGTGGAGGAAAACGAACGGGGCCTGCCGGCCGACTGATGGCCGGCCCGGCAACAGCGGCTTCAGCCGCCCCCCCGAATCAGCTCATGGTGCGCGCGATCGCGGCCAGGCCGTCGAAACGGTCGAGGAACGAGGTCGAGCGGTACTCGCAGTAGGTCTCGTCGACACCATCGACGCGCAGGCTCTCCGATCTGCCAACCGCGACACCGGCAACCCAGCGACGGGCGGCACGCAGCAACATGATCGACGCATCGTCGGGCACATCGACCCGGCGATCATCCAGCGACTCGATGGTCTGGGCGACGAACGCCGGCAACTGCCAGTGTCGGGCCAGGAAGGCGCCGGCCGCCCAATGGTCCACGCCAATGACGCGGTACTCGTGCTCGACGAGCGCGGTTTCCGGGTCGTTTTCGAAGCGGGCCAGCACATCGTTCATCTCGTACGGCCACAGGTGCACCAGGAGCAGTTCGCCCAGATTGTGCAACAGGCCGCTGAGATAGACCGCGTCTGGGTCCGGTCCGTCGCCGTGCGTCGCGGCGCGGGCAAGGCCACTGGCGAGATCGGCCGTGCCCAGGGCCATGATCCAATACTGGGTCAGATCGAAACGCGGACAGGCCGATGTCGACAGGCCGCCGGTCAGGGCCAGGCCAAACGCGATGTTGCGCACCATGTTCAGGCCAAGCACGCTGACGATGGCCGACTTGACCGTGGTCACCGGCTGGCGCGGCGAATAGAAGGCCGAGTTCGCGATACCGATCAGGCGCGCGCTCAGCGGCGGATCACGTTCGATCAGTTGGGCGATGTCGGCAATCTCGACATCCGGGTCGGTGGCCATCTGCAGCAGGCTGACGGCAGTCGCCGGCAACGGCGGGATGGATTCCACCTTGATGAGTTCCGCGTAATGCGATGTATCTTTTTCCACGACGAGGGCTCGGCAGCCAAGGGGCTCTAGTGCGCGTTATCGACCGACGCCGCCCCGACTTGAGGGCCAATGTGCGGTGACCGCGCTTTATTTATGTTCTGTTCAACGCGGACCGGGCCAACCAGGCATTGCCCGCGTGCGAAAAGGCAAAGTACGGGGTTTCGTTTTCGCCGTTTTCAATCACTTGCAGCGACTGAGCGTCGCGCCGCCTCCGTGCACCGCGACGAATGCCGATGATGCGGCATCGACATGAGAATTTACTTCATGTTGGGACGACTTGGGAATCTTTCGACTTCTTGACAAGGTGTACCAAAAACACTATCGTGCGCGGTGTATCAAGCACACTTAGTCGACATGCGCGCGCCCGAACAGACATTCAGCTACCGCTACCCGCACCCGGCGGTGACGACCGACGTCGTCGTTTTCACGATCCGGGATGGACGACTCTGCACCCTGCTGGTCAAGCGGGCCAACGCCCCCTACCAGGGTAGCTGGGCACTGCCAGGTGGCTTTCTCGACATCGACGAGGACCTCGATGCCTGTGCCGAGCGCGAGTTGGCCGAGGAAACCGGGCTCACCGACGTCTACCTGGAACAGCTCTTTACCTTTGGCCGAACCGACCGTGATCCGCGCGAACGCGTCATCAGTGTGACCTACTACGCGCTGGTCCCGCAGCATGCGCTGTCGACGCCGCGCGCTGCCAGCGACGCCGCTGCCGTCGGCTGGTTCGCGTTCGAGGACCTGCCCGAACTCGCCTTTGATCACGCCGAGATCATCGACATGGCCCATCGTCGGCTGGTCGCCAAGCTCGACTACTCGACGATCGCCTTCCAGTTCATGCCGGAGGCCTTCACGCTGAGCGAGTTGCAATGTGTCTACGAGTCGCTGCTCAACCAGCCGCTGGACAAGCGCAATTTCCGTAAACGCATCCTGTCGCTCGACCTGATCGAGGAGACGGGCTGCCAGCGCCGCACAGGCAAACACCGCCCTGCACGCGAATACCGCGTCAAGCACCCTGACCGGGTGGAGATCATAAAATGACGACACAGCCGTTGAACTACCAGCCCATGCCACCCCGCGTCCAGGTACCGGCCCACCCGGTCTGGCCAGCGCTGAGCGAACACGAAAAGGACGATCTCAAGCAACGCATCAAGGACCTGCTGCGCGCGCAGAACGCCGTGCTGGTGGCCCATTACTATGTCGATGGCGACCTGCAGGCGCTGGCCGAGGAGACCGGTGGCTGCGTCGCCGATTCGCTCGAGATGGCGCGCTATGGCACGACTACCGATGCCGACACGCTCGTCGTCTGCGGCGTTCGTTTCATGGGCGAAACGGCCAAGATCCTGAACCCGGAGAAGCGCGTACTGATGCCCGACCTGTCGGCCACGTGCTCACTCGACGAAGGCTGCCCCGACGACCTGTTCAACGCATTCTGCGACGCCAACCCCGACCGCACCGTTGTCGTCTACGCCAACACCAGTGCCGCCGTGAAGGCACGCGCCGACTGGATGGTGACATCGGGCATCGCCCTGCCGATCGTGCGCCACCTGCACGAAAAGGGAGAGAAGATCCTGTGGGCGCCCGACAAGCATCTCGGTCGCTACGTGCAGCAGCAGACCGGTGCCGACATCCTGTTGTGGGATGGCAGCTGTGTCGTCCACGAGGAGTTCAAGGGATTCGCGTTGGAACGCCTGAAGCGACTGCACCCTGAGGCTGCCATCCTGGTCCACCCGGAATCACCCGAGGATGTGCTCGCGCAGGCCGACGTCGTCGGTTCGACCACGGCACTGATCAAGGCTGTTGCCGACATGCCGAACGACGAGTTCATCGTCGCCACCGACGACGGCATCTTCTGGAAGATGCACCAGCTCGCACCGGGCAAGAAGCTGATCTCGGCCCCGACTGCCGGCGTCGGCGCCACCTGTGAATCGTGCGCGCACTGCCCGTGGATGGCGAAGAACGCTTTGCAAAACCTGGAGCAGGTGCTGCGCACCGGGGAGAACGCGATCGATGTCGACCCCGCAATCCGTGTCGACGCTGTCCGGTCGATTCAGCGCATGCTTGATTTCGCCGCCTCGCACAACATTAGCGGCGCCCTGCCCGGTCGATAAACGGATACCCAGCCGGCGGCCATTGGCGGCCGCCGGTGTCGCCAAACAACCGAGGGGTCGGCATGCCGCATGTCGTACCACCCTACTACCCTCGGCGCAGACACGACCCGCGAGAATACTGCCCTCGCTTCAGGCGCCGCCTTCCGCCTCGGCCACCACCGACTTCTTTCTTGACCGGTAGATCTCCAGAAGCCGAATGACATCCTTGTAGGACATCATCGCGTGCACGACCAGGTACACCAGGAATGCAACCAGTAGCGCAACGTAACCGATCTCGAGGAACACCAGGGCAGAAACCAGAACCGCGATGGCCACCAGTCCGCCTGCATTCTCGACGATTTCGATAAAACCAATCCCGGCCACTCTTTTGAGCGTCACGCTGTTGATAAAGAAAATCACGATCTTGGCAAGCAGAAGACCCGCTGCCGCGCCAATAATCCCGTAATAGATCACGCCCAGCACGACCAGCGGGACATTCACACCCAGCGTTTTTACGATGGACAGAATCAACTCCAGGCGCGGCTTGCCTATTCCTCGCAGCAACACCGTGTTCGAACTCGTAAGCAGATGAACGAGGCCGGCCGCTGCCATCAGTTGCATGGGAATGATCGCATCCCGCCACTTGTCGCCCAACCCCATTAATACGCCCGGCTCGGCCAACAGGATAATGGCTACCATCATCGGATAAACGACAATACAGTTGTATCGGATCACCTTGAGATAGTATTTTTTAACCTTTTCAAGATCATCCTGCACCTTGCTGTATACCGGATAAAACACCTTGTTGATCACATCCATGATCTTGGACCTGACCAGGTAGGTAACCGTGTACCCGATCGTGTATACACCCAGCGAGTGGGCGCCCAGCAGCTTCCCAATCAACAGGTAATCAATGTTACCGGTCAGATAATTGAAAACCTTTGTCCCGGTCGTATACAAACCAAAGCCAAAGATGCTCTTCAAAGAGGCCAGGCTGAAACGCAAACGGGGCCGCCAGGGGCTTGCGTAGGTGTAAATCAATACGAGCAACAATTCGCTGAATACGCTCTGGAAGACGAGGCTCCACACCTCGAACCCCGTCAGGGCCATGCCAATGGCAATCGCGGCCGCCACGATCTTGCTGAAGTTCCTCGGCACGACAATGCGTTTGAAGTCCAGTTCCCTTGTAATGCTTGCGACGTGAATGGCCCAAAGCGGCCTCAACAGCAGCGTAATGGACAGTACAGGGATAATTTCAACGAGCATGGGCTCGTCAAAGAAGCGCGCAGCCATCGGCGCCATCACCAGCGACACCAACGCAAACAGGAAGCCACCCCAGAGCAGGCCGGCCCAGTACGCGGTATCGAAGTCTTCGGGTTTCAGGTTCTTTTCTTTGCGCTGAATCAGCGCAGCCGACATTCCCAGGTCAGCAAACGACTCTATGAGGCCGATGAATATGACGGCAAACCCGATAATCCCGAAATGCTCGGGAAGCAGCAGGCGCGCCAGGATGAGCTTGACGACAATACCCAAGCCGTTGTCGACAATCGAGCCGATCGCATTCCATGCGACGCCACGAAAAATTTTGTGCTTTAGGACCAACGAGAGACTGCTGTTTATTGTTGTCAGGGCATATAGCGATTCAGCGCCTTGGCTCCACGGATACCCGATTTCCTGGCCAGGCGAAAGACCTTTTCGATGATTGTCTTGTAGCGGCGGAGGAAGCTGACAAGAAACACGTCAAGGCCATCCAGCCTGGACAGTTCACCATAGGTTATGCCCGTGCTCTTGCCCCAAAAAGCGTCATACTGATATTCGCCCTTCGAAAGACTGCGCTCAGGCACGTGCAATGGCCTCAGGGTGTCAGGTATTCCAACCAGGTCATAGCTCTGGTAGAAGCCAGGCTTGCTGGCATAACGATGCAGGAACTCGAAGTCAATCAGGTGTATTGCACGCTTGCTGTCCGTCAGGAAATTCGCCGGCTTGAAATCCAATAGAGAATAACCCTTGTCATATATCTTCCGCAGGATACCCAGGCACGTCTTGAGTGTCTTGATGTCAACCTTGCCCTCGAGCGGCCGGCCTCCCTCGACGTATTCCGTGATAATGTAATTTTTTCCCACCTCTAACAGTTTGGGAATTTCTTCGAACTCGCTGAACTCCTTGTAGGCCCTGATTTCGTTGTCGAGGAACCACTCGCACCGCGCTTTGAACGTCTTTATGACGGCCTTCCTGCCCTTGTACGAAATCAGCTCGACCTTGGCCCTGCGTGAATATCGCGTTAACTCCTCTATCACGGGGTACTTCGTTGCAAAGTCCTCCTTGTACGTCTGCATCTGTCGATAGATTTCTTCCTCATCCAGGCCGGCCAGCAACAGGTACTCCATGGCCTGGATTTCATCATCACTGCTATGAACGCCGTTACACCATTCAGACTGGTGCGGAAACTGTTCGTTCAGCAGGTCCCTGACCCGGCTTTTTTCCTGAATTCGCTTGTTCGACAAACCCGGGTGCTTTTCGTGGTCGCCGGGATCCGGCTTGACCGGGTATACGTCCATGGCCACGATCAATACCGAAGGCGCACCACCACTCGAGGGCCAGGGACCCTTGTTCCAGTTGCCGCCCCTGACCTGCTCGGCGAACAACTTCTTGACGTGGCCCTCCAACGGTCGCGTACAAATGATCGTGAAGCCGATCTTCTGTATCAGTTCTTCGAGGTCTTGGACCAAACCGGCCTCGACAACCTTTTCCCTCGCGACAAAGCACACCAGACCTTCGAACCTGTCCGGTAATGTCGACTGGTTTTTCAGTTCATCGACATAGGCTTTCAGGTAGTGATTCTTCGTGGAAAGCTTGTACTGCATATCCAACGGCGGCGAATACCCGCGCGAATCGAGGAACGCATGCAGCCCTTCCAGGGTGTAGTCCGTTACGTCGAGACCAGCTTTTGCCGCGATGCCTTGCAGATGGCCAAGATAATCGTGCTCGGGATTTTCTTCCGTCCTCAGCGTGTAGCGTTCACTCGACAGGCCCGATTTGGCGCCCTTGTGAAACACCGCGTGGTACGCCAGCAGGCAAAAATAATCTTTCCAGGCTGGTACTTTGAATACGTCTTTGTGCAGAACGGATCCGCCCAATGCCGTCGTGGCCAGGGAATGGACGTAGTAAGGCAAACCCTGGTAATCAGCGCCTGGTAGTCCCGTCTTCGAATAGATGTCAAACGGCACGATTCCCGGTCTTCGATCGATTATCGAATGGACCCTGGGAAGGTCGTCATCCTCGACGAGCATGTCTATGTCCTCACCGTCCCCTACCGTGGGAAGCTGTTCGAACCAGCGCAATATGCAATAACCCAGCCCCTTGTCGTTCAGCTGTCGAAAAAAATCGCTGATATCAATCAACGGAGACAGGTGATGCCTGACAGCGGGCTTCGGCTTGCTTGCGCTTCTTTTGCCCAGGTAGAACGCAATCCCGAACTTTCTCTTGAGGTAGTAGATACCGTTGAACCGGAGACGCCCCCTGGCGAGGCCCTTCGCAAGGAAATACAACAACCACGGAATGTTGAACAGGGTGATTCTCTCGTATGACGACAGCAGGTCCGTCTTCTTGTGGAGCGCTTTCGACTCACCCCATCCCGTCGCATTCAGAACCAGCACGTCGGTGGAGTTGTGCCTGACAGCCTTGAGAAAATTCCGCGCATCGAGGGCGATCGTGTTGTTGCCGACAGTGGCCCCGTCCTTGACGACCGCGAGGAAATTATCTTTCGTCGAAACCGGATGTTCGATAACGCTTTTGTTCGACGCGAACTCTATGATTCTGCAGTCTTGCTCGAGTATTTGATTCAGATTTTTCATCGCTGTTCGGCATTTTCTTTTATTAATTTGTCTTCCTTGAAAATCGACACCCTGAAACCGGAGCCACCGCGGTTGATTCAGAGGCGCCAAAACGCCAAGCACGTACCTGTGCCTGGCGCTTCGCGAAATTCGCACCGTTGGGCGTCGCGGTGTCGATTGGCCGCAACTTCCCTGTCACAACCGAATTTACGGCTTGTGGCACCGGTCCACAAATCGCGGTGTTCTCAGGATTTTTCTTCGTTGTCGAATCGCTGGCGGTACCGGGTTGATACGCCAAGCTTGCGAATCTCCACCGCTTTGCCTGGGTAGCAGGTCGTAGGTTTGGGTGGACCGAAGCCCAGAACAATCGTTTTGTTCCTGCCGATTGGCCCCTTCTCCACAGCAATGTCGCGCGGTCGCGTATTCGCGCGCAACGGTGAACGGTCTGTGCCTGGCAGTGATCGCGGCAGTGCACAACTTGTCCGCAGCCACCTTAATTTAAGCAGTCGCAGGAACGGGCAGCGGACTGGGCACAGGCGCCCCCTCGATGAGACCTTGGGAATGGCATTCTCAGCACAGCCCGCGGTCTTTCCGGACGTTCGTTGTACCTGCACAAAACCGTCTATATAGTGACGAAAAAAGAATTCAATTTTCTGTGTTGATTCCACGCTCAAGTTGCATTGGAAAGCGACACAGCTGGGGGGATAACAGATGACTGCCACGCGCATCGGTCCTACTCCGGTTGCCGGCCTCACACGCGGTTTTCCGGTTTGGTTCTTCCTCTTTCTCGCTTTCGTGTTCTGGCTGCCATCCTCGACCGGCCACGCGGCTGTCGGCCATTGGTCGTTCGACGCGGGCACCGGCGCCACCGTGCCCGACAGCTCGGGAGCCGGTAATACAGGCACCATCGTGGGACCCGCGACCCGCACCCCCGGCGTGAGCGGGACGGCACTCGAATTCGCGGGTGACGGCAGCCGGGTCCTGGTGCCGGATGCCCCTACCCTGGATGCCGCCGGCGCATTCACCGTTGCGACGTGGCTGCGACCCACCCGGTCTGGTACGCAGTACCTGGTCAAGAAGGCCCGCCACAAAGACGTCGATGGCTACGAACTGAGCCTGTCGCAACGCGGCAAGGTCTTCATTCGCTTCAACCAGCCCAGTGCGAGAAACCGTTACCGCGTCGATTCGGACAGCTCGTACCCGGTCGACGGGGTCACCTGGATGCACGTTGCCGCAACCTTCGACGGGCAGGACATCCGGCTATACGTCAACGGCGTGCTGGAGGCCTCCGCAAGCGCACCTGACCTGGTCATCGCCTCCAACGGTCTCGACCTGTCGATCGGCGCCGAGGACGACGGCTACCGGGGTTTCACCGGGACCCTCGACGAGGTACGCCTCTACGATGTGGCGCTGACCGATGCGGAAGTCGGGGCCCTGGCATCCGTTGTCCTGCCCACGGACACGGACGGCGACGGGATCCCTGACGAGCACGATGCGTTCCCGAATGACCCGAACGAGTGGGAAGACACGGACGGCGACGGCATCGGCAACAACGCCGATGATGACGACGATGGCGACGGCATGCCCGACCAGTGGGAGATCCTCAACGGCTTCGATCCACTGAACGGCAGCGACGCCTCCGAAGACGCCGACGGCGATGGCCTGAGCAACCTCGAGGAATTCCAGCAGGGCAGCGATCCGCACAGGCCACCCGCGCTGTTCGACCTGGGCTACTGGTCATTCGACGTCGGATCCGGCGCGGATGTGCCGGACGAATCCGGTACGGGCAACGACGGCACGCTGGTGGGTTCGGCGGTCCGGGTGCCCGGCGTGAGCGGGACCGGGCTCGAACTCTCCGGCGACGGCGGACGGGTGCTCGTACCGGACAATCCCACGCTGGATGTCGCCGACGGGTTTACCGTAGCGACCTGGCTGCGCCCGACCCGTTCTGCCACGCAGTACCTGGTCAAGAAAGCGCGCCACAACGAGGTCGACGGTTTTGAACTGAGCCTTTCATCGGGCGGCAAGGTCTTCGTGCGCTTCAACCAGCCGAGTGCGGGGAATGCTTACCGGGTGGACACGGTCAGTTCGTACCCCGTGGACGGGGTCGATTGGATTCACGTGGCGGCGAGCTTCGACGGGCAGGAAATCCGCATGTACTTCAACGGCGTGCTGGAAGCCTCGTCGAGCGCACCGGACCTGGTGATCGCCGCCAACGACCTGGCCCTCTCCATCGGTGCGGAGGAGGACGGCTACCGGGGCTTTGCCGGGGGCCTCGACGAGGTACGCCTGTATGACGTGGCCCTGACGGACACGGAGGTCCAGATCCTGGCAAACACGGGGACACCGACAGATACCGACACCGACGGCGACGGTGTCCCGAACGAGCAGGATGCGTTCCCGAACGATCCGAGCGAGTGGGTGGATACGGACGGCGACGGGATCGGTAACAATGCGGACACCGACGACGACGGCGACGGCATGTTCGACCAATGGGAGAGCTACTTCGGACTGGACCCGCTCGACCCCGCTGATGCCACATCCGATGGCGACGCGGACGGCGTATCCAACCTCGGCGAGTGGCTGGCGGGCACGAACCCACGAGACGACCTCGGACTCCCCGCCCTCGATTCCTGGAACCGGTATTCGATCGGCGCCACGGGTAGCAGCGTGACGACCGGGGAGAAGGCCCAATCGAAACTCTGGTTCCACCAGGGCGAGTGGTGGAGCGTCTTCTCCGACAACGACGCGACCTGGTTGTGGCGCCTGGACGGCGATCGCTGGACCCGGACCCTGTTGCTGTCGACGAACCCGTACGCCAGGGCCGACTACGTGCTCACGGCGGCCGGCGACCTCGTCCACCTGCTGTTGTTCGACGCCAACAACTCGACGCTGGTGTCGGTGGAATACGTACACGGATCCGCCGATGGCTACCAGCCCTGGTCGGTCCGGCCCCAGGCCGCGACGGTCCCGGTGGCCTGGGCCGCCGAAACCGCCACCCTGGCACTCGACTCGAGCGGACGCCTGTGGGTGGCCTACGACAACGTTACCCAGATCGAAGTCCGGTACAGCGATGCCGTCGACGACTACGCGACCTGGAGTGCGCCAATCGTCGTCACCACTGGACTGTCGGCGGACGACATCGGGGCCGTCGTGGCCTTCGATGGCAGGATCGGCGTGATGTGGACAGACCAGGTGACGCAGCGCTTTGGCTTCCGGGTGCATCTCGATGGCGCCCCGCCGGACGCATGGTCGGCCGACGAGGTGCCGGCGTCACAGTCCGCAATGAACGTCGGTGGAGGCATGGCGGACGACCACCTCAACCTCGCCGTGGCGTCCGATGGAACGCTCTATGCGGCGGTGAAAACGGAGTTCGACTCGGCCGGCTTCCCGAAGATCGCCCTGCTGGTGAGACGCCCCTCCGGCTCATGGGACGACCTGTACGAGGTCGACAACTTCGGGACGCGCCCCAGTGTCGTTCTCAACGAGAACTTGGGATCGGTGACGGTGATCTACACGGACGTCACGGGCGGCGGGAACATCGTGTACCGGTCGAGCGCCGCAGACACCATCGACTTCGGTCCGAAGCAGGTGCTGATCGAAGGCAGCAATGTCGACAACGCCTCGACGACCAAGCAACCGTTCACCACGGAACTCGTCGTGATCGCGTCCACGAGTGGTTCGAACCTGTTCGTGCTCGGGGCGTCCCTCTCCCCCTACTGATGCCCTACCGCGGGGTGGCCGGCCGGCGCCCCGCGTTTTCGCGATGTCGGGCGGGCCGATTCACCGCCCGACCAGTTCCGGTCACCGGTCAGGCCTGTCCCGCTCGGGATAGCGGCAGCGACGAGTATTGGAACGCGTACGAGACCACACCCCGGAAAAATCCGTACGACCACCGGTCATGTGCCATGCTCCAATCCAACGGGCCGCCAAGAAGGCACGTGGGACCACGTGCCGCGACTTGCCGCTATTATGTGGTGATGTTGCCCAGCACGAAAATGCGGTAGGCCGGGTAAACCACCAAAACGGCAGGCGCTCGAAGACACCGAGGCGCCGTTGCCACTGCCACCGGGGGAAGACATGTTTGCCACTGCAAAAATCGGCCGCAGCCTGAGCAAGGCGGCCTACAAGGAAGAAGAGGAACAGCTGCGCACCGCGTTGCTGGAAGCGCAGATCGCAATCCGTGAACGCAACATACCGGTCTACCTGATCATCGCGGGCATGGAAGGCGCCGGCAAGGGCGGCGTGGTCAACACGCTGGACGAATGGCTGGATGCGCGCGGCGTCAACGTCTACGCGTTCTGGGAGGAAAGCGACGAGGAAAAAATGCGGCCACGGGCGTGGCGATTCTGGCGCGCGATGCCCCGCCGCGGCGAGATCGGCGTGTTCTTCGGAGGCTGGTACCTGCACCCGATCGAGGAGCGTTTCTCCGGCAGCTGGGACGACGCCGACCTCGATCAGTGCCTGCGCGGCATCCGCGAACTCGAACGCATGCTGATCCACGACGACGCCATCATCGTGAAATGCTGGTACCACTTCTCCGAAGAGGTTCAGCGCAAGAAACTCAAGGCGCTGGCACGCAGTGACCGCAGCCGCTGGAAGATGCTGCCGAAGAAGTCCAAGTTCAGCGAGGAATACCAGCGCTTCGAGGAAGTGGCCGACCGCGTCGTGCGCAGCACCGATATCGGCCGCGCGCCGTGGCACATCATCGAGGCGACCGACCATCGCTACCGCGACATGACGACCGGCCGTATCCTGCTGCGGGAAATGGAAAGCGCGCTGAGCGAGGCGCCACATCCCGAACGCCGGGTGGACGACTCGCCCAGCAACACCCCGACCGACATGCTGCCCAACGCCCCCGAGGCCAGGATCACGCTGCTCGATCGTATCGACCTCGAACAGACGATCGAGCGTGATGATTACAGGCGACGCCTGGCCGAGTTGCAGGCGGAACTCAACGACCTGACCTGGCGCGCTTACGCAAAAAAGCTGTCGACGGTCCTGGTTTTCGAGGGCGTCGATGCCGCCGGCAAGGGTGGCGCCATCCGTCGGGTCACCCAGGCCGTCGACTCGCGCCTGCGCGAAGTCATCTCGATCGCCGCCCCCACCGACGAGGAAAAGGCACATCACTACCTGTGGCGCTTCTGGCGCAAGGTGCCGCGCGCCGGGCGCATGACGGTCTTCGATCGCTCCTGGTACGGCCGCGTACTGGTCGAGCGGGTCGAGGGCTTCACCTCTCAGGCCAACTGGGCGCGTGCTTTCCTCGAGATCAATGATTTCGAACACCAACTGACCTCGTCCGGCGTCATCGTGCAGAAGTTCTGGCTGCAGATCAGCAAGGACGAGCAACTGGCGCGCTTCAAGGCTCGCGAGAACACATCCTACAAGCAGTACAAGATCACCGACGAGGACTGGCGCAACCGCGAGCGCTGGGACGACTACCGCGACGCCGTCAACGAAATGCTGGCGCGTACCAGCGCCAGCCACGCACCCTGGAACCTGATCGCCGGCAACGACAAGCGCTTCGCCCGCATACAGGTCCTGGAAACGGTGACCAAGGCGCTGCGCACAGCGCTCAAGGCCCGCGACTGAGAAACAGGTCGATCACCACCCCGGCAACGGCGGTGATCGGACGTGTGACGCTGAAGCCCGGCCACCCAGTACCGGCCACCCAGTACCGGTCATGCTGCCGTCCGTGCGCGCTTTTCCGTGCGACACGCTGATGCTGATGCGATCGCACCAGCCGTACCGGCGCCATCTGCGCAGCCGGCCGTACCTGATCACGCCTTGCCGATCGACATCGGCCTGGGGGGTTCGTCGAACTGCGACGCAGGCCGTTACCCGTTCTCGACAGTTGACCCGAACGCGACAAACATCGACGATGCGCGGCATGCTGCGATTCCTGTTCGGCATTCTGTTGGTGCAAACGGCAAGCGTCGGCCTGGTTCTTCTGGCGGGTATCGACTTGCAGGACTGGCGGGCGGCACTGCCCACCGTCATCGCGCTGGGTACCATCAGCGTGGTTGCAGCGTTCTGGTTCACGACCGTGGCGGGTACCCTGCGACACGGCGAGGTCGAACGCCTGCGCGCGGCTTTCGCGAAGGAGCGCGAGAATCTCCGGGTCAAGGCCGAACGCGAGAAGACGCGCCTCGAACGCAAGAACACCAGGAACGTCGCCAGCGAGACACGTCGCGCCGAGTCGCGCGCCAACCGCAAGGTGGCCGTGGCAGTGGCCGGCGCCAGTGCCGTCGGCGTGCTGATGATGTTCGCCAGCTCTTTGGCACTCGGCCTGTCGCTGCTGACCGGGGCCGGCGGGGCACTCGGCGGCTACATTGCCGGTCGTCGCGCGCAGTCGGGTTCCACACCTTTCCTCGGAGTGGACAAACCCGTCAGGGCACTGCTCGGCCGGCGTCGCGAGCCGCCGTCCAGGTCGGGCTGACGACGGCCACGGCTGGCATGCCTCCGGCGCACCGCCGGCACCCCCCGAGACCGCCCGGAACACCTTGGAGCCAGCCGAGAGGTTGGATGGAACCGGTACGCAACTGGCACACGGTCAATGGGTGATGTCGCCCAGGTCCATGAGCCTGCCGAGCTCGTAGTCCAGTTCCCGCGGCTGCCAGGGAATGAACCCGGCATCCGGTGTGTAAGTCAACTCACCGAAATAGATCCGGTCGTCCACGTGGTAGAGATCGACACGGACGTGTGGGTAACCTGCACTCAACACCTCCGCCATCCGCACCATGCGTTGCAGCTTGCGCGGCCTTGCGAACGGGGCCGCGGGTTTCGGCGGGTCATCAGGGCTGGCATACGGCAGCCGTGCCCAGTCCGTGTCGAAATAATCGATCGCCGTGCTATACCGCTCCCTGCGGCCCTCTTCAACAGTCAGGAACGCCACCTTGCCGTGGAAACAATAGAAGTTGTAATCCACGATCTTCTCTCCCGGTCGGCCCAGTAAGGCTTCCGCGACGATCTTCGGTGGAATCTTCCCGTAATGCAGTTCCCCGTAGCGACTGGCATAGTCGTAATCCAGCCTGTAACGCGCCTCCTTTTCGAACTGCGGGATCGGGAAGCGCGACTTGTCGTCGACGAACCAGCGGAACCTGGCGCCCGACGCGTTGTTGAGCTTCAACACGAAACGCGCCGGCAGCGCGTCCCAGTCGATGTCTTCGGGCCTGTCGTAAACACCGTGAAGCGGAACGAGATGCTCGGCAAAGCCCATGCGCTCGACAACACCCCTGACGCGGTACTTGTCCGCGCGTTCGATGATGCTCGGGTCATTGGCGTTGTGGTGGAGCTTCAGCCACTGGATCTTCTCGCAATAGGTCCGGGGATTGCGCAGGTCAGGGGCGTAGCCCAGGCGTCGCTTGAACGTACGCTCGATTCGCGGCCTGATCCGCGCACGTCGGTAGGCACCGAGTAGCTTCTTGATGATCCTAGCCATTGGGCATGACGACACGGGCGACCCGCAGCGACTGCGATCTCACCGGGTTCACTTCGGCACCTCCGGGACAGTCACAATGGAACGGTCGGATAACGCCTACGGACACTTGGCGGGGTCCGGGATGGCAGCCCACTCCGGCGAAGGCAGTATGCGACGGCGTGGACGGCTTCGCCGTCCCGTCGCCGGATTGAGATCGGTATCGACAGAGCATCTTCCCGTCGCTCTTGTTCAACATCGACCGGGCATTCATCGAACCGCCAAACACTAGCGCTGCCCTGATCGCGTTTATGATACTGGCATTACCAGCGATCTCAAGCAAACGGCCAGGGAAGACAGTGCTTGACCATCGGTATTGCCGTTCGAGTGACGAACAACAGGGTTCGCGACCTAAACCAATTCACCCTCGGCACCGATAAACTCCTTGGCCGGTTCACGCCGTGTGCTGTCACAAGGCGTTGCATCGGAATAAAGTCAAATCGGTTCCCGGGAGGACGTGCCGGTTGAATTCGCATCGACAGATCTTCAAGTCCAGCGTCATCATCGGTAGCGCATCCTTGGTACATGTCGTTGTCGGCATCATCAAGGTCAAGGTCCTGGCCGTGCTGCTGGGCCCGTCCGGCGTCGGCCTGATGGGCCTTTTCCTGAACATCATGAACATGGCCTCGTCGCTTGCGGGCTGCGGGATCAGCCACAGCGGGGTTCGGCAGCTGGCCGCGTCCAGCGACGACGAGGCACTGCTGGGGGACGTACGTCGTGCGTTATGGATAGGAAACCTGGTTCTGGGGATCATCGGGCTGGCGGTCCTTTGGTTGCTGCGTGAACCGGTGAGCCTGTGGATCTTCGGCGACCTGACACGCACCACCGAGGTCGGCTGGCTGGGCATCGGTGTCCTGCTGATGCTGGTCGCCAGCTCACAGACGGGGCTGTTACAGGGCCTGCGGCGCATCGGCGACCTGGCGCGGGTACGCATCGTCAGTGCGATTACTGCCGCCGCAATCGGCATTGCACTGGTCTGGTGGCTAGGCGCGGATGGTGTCGTCTGGTTCGTCATCACGGTTCCCGCCGTCAGCGTGCTGGTCGCCTGGCACTACGCGCGGAGGCTGGCGAGGCCGCGGTCTGAAACCGACTGGTCATCTGTCCGGCAACAGGGGCTGGCGATGCTGAAACTCGGCATCCCGTTCATGCTGACCGGGCTGCTGACACTGGTGACCCAGCTGCTCGTGCGTTCGATCCTCCTACAGGAGCTCGGCCTGGACGCCACGGGGTACTTCCAGGCGGCGTGGGCGATCTCGATGACCTATGTCAGTTTTGTCCTCAGCGCCATGGGGGCCGACTACTACCCGAAGTTGAGCAGCCTGTTCGACGACAAGCCCGAAGCCCGACGCCTTGTCGAAGCACAGACGGAAATGGCACTGTTGCTGGCAGGCCCCGCCCTCATTGCAATGATGACGCTGTCACCACTGGTGGTCCACCTGCTGTACGCCGCCAGCTTCTCGGCGTCCGCCGAGTTGCTTCGCTGGCAGATTATGGGTGACATTTTCAGGGTGGCCAGCTGGCCATTGAGTTACATTCTGCTCGCACAGGGACGCGGCGCCCTGATGGTCGGCACCGAGTTGGTCTGGGGTGCCATATACGTCGCGGTGGTCTACTTCGGCGTTCAAGAGCTGGGTTTGATCGCGGCAGGTCTCGGGTTCCTGTTCTCCTACCTGGTCTACCTGGTACTGATGCTGGTCTGCGCGCATCAGTTGATAGGGTATCGACCGGGTCGACGAAACGCCCTCTTCGCCCTGGTTCTGGTCATCGCCGGGGGCCTGGTGCTCTATGTCACGACATTGGACTCTGTGCTGGTCTACTCATTTGGGCTGCTCACGAGCGCCCTGCTCGCGATCTATAGCCTGCGCCGCCTCGATGCACTGATCGACCTGAGTGGATGGTTGGGAAAACGTCTGAGCAGCTCGCGGACGTGAACGTTTCAGCCGTCTGGCATAACGCTCGGGTTCTACCCCGTCTCCACGGACGGTTTAAAAACGGCTGAAAACTTCCGACCCCGTGAATCAGGAGCGAATATCCTGAGTTTACGTCATATCACTTCTCATAAGCCGTTTGCGTGTTAACTTATCGGGGCCGAGTAAAACAAGCGGCGGAACCCTTGCGAACGACGTTCTTTACTTTCGCGAAAATTGTAAAGCACGATGACAGAACGACTGCCGAACACCCCGCGGTTTACCGTGACTGGATAAACCGGCAGCAGGTTCCCGCCGACCGGCCAAGTTGACAATAACGAGAAGTAACACGTCATGGACAAGCCGACATTCAAGAAATCACTTGCGCTGAAGAAAAGAATCCACAAGTTGATCCCGGGTGGCTGCCACACCTATGCCAAGGGTGACGACCAGTACCCGGAGTTCACACCACCCTACATCGCCGAAGGTAAAGGTTGTCGCGTCCGCGATGTCGATGGCAACGAATATATCGAGTACGGGATGGGACTGCGGGCAGTCTCCCTCGGCCACGGTTACCCGGCAGTGGTCGAAGCCGCCTGCGAACAGATGTGGAAGGGCAACAACTTTGCACGCCCGGCCGCGATCGAACTGGCCGCGGCGGAGACATTCCTCGACGCCGTCCCCGGGGCCGAGATGGTCAAGTTTGCCAAGAACGGTTCAGACGTGACCACCGCGGCGCTGAGGCTGGCGCGTGCCTACACCGGGCGCGACATGGTGGCAATCTGCGCCGACCAGCCGTTCTTCTCGGTCGATGACTGGTTCATCGGCGCAACCGCCGTCAATGCCGGCATCCCGCAGGTGGTCCGCGACCTCACGGTCGATTTCCGCTACAACGACATCGACAGCGTGCGGGCGATGTTCGCCGAACACCGCAAACGCATCGCCTGCGTTTTCCTCGAGGTCGAGAAAAACGACCCGGTGGACAGGGACTTCCTGCGTCAGTTGAAACGCCTGTGCGAGGCCGAAGGCGCGCTGCTGGTTTTCGACGAGATGATCACCGGGTTCCGCTGGCATCTCGGCGGCGCACAGACCCTGTACGGCGTGACGCCCGACCTGTCGACTTTCGGCAAGGCCATGGGCAACGGCTTTGCCATATCGGCCCTGGCCGGCAGGCGCGAGATCATGGAACTCGGCGGTCTCTACCACGACCAGGAGCGGGTGTTCCTGCTGTCGACCACGCACGGCGCAGAGAGCCACGCGCTCGCCGCCTTCATGGCCGTCGTCAGTACCTACCGCGAACATGACGTTATCGGTCACATGGCGCAGCAGGGCAGCCACCTCAAACGCGGCCTGGAACAGGTGATCGGATTGCACCACCTGGAAGACCACGTCGGTATCCACGGATTCCCCTTCTGCCTGGTCTACTCCACGCGCGACCAGTCCGGCCAGCCTTCACAGCCGTTCCGTACCCTGTTGCTGCAGGAACTGATCCTGCGTGGGGTCATCGCACCCAACCTGGTTGTCAGCTACGCGCACCAGGCGAGCGATATCGACCGGACCATCGCGGCGTTCGACGAAGCGCTGCTGGTCTACCGACGGGCACTGGACGAGGGCGTCGACCGGCACCTCGTCGGTGAATCGGTGCAACCGGTCTACCGCAAGTGGAACCGCCGGGCCGACAGGCTCGTCCGTCACGCGAGCGCGCGTGTCGCCCGGCGACACGGCACCTGACCGATCCACTCTGGATCACAGTCCGATGCCCGCGACCACCTGCTACCTGTGCGGCAGTGACCGCACACGCGAGTTTTTCTGCCTGCCCGATATGCCGACCCAGGACGGCATCATGTGCGACTCGTTCGAGGCCGCACGGTCGGTCGTTCGCGGCGACACCCGCCTGCAGTACTGCAGTGACTGCGGTTATATCGGTAACGAAGGCCACGAAGCCGACAAGATCGCTTTTGGCCGCTACGATTTCTCGCTCGACCATTCGCCATTGTTTCAATCCTTCAACAGCGACCTTTGCGCGGAACTGATCGACAGGTACGCGCTCAGCGGTAAGACGGTGATCGACGTCGGCTGTGGCGAAGGGCGGTTCCTGGCCGAACTGTGCCGCCAGGGCGGATGCCGCGGTTACGGGATCGACCCCGGCTTCGACAACGACGACGCGGAAGTCGACGCCGACCTCGAACTGGTGTTCATGCGCGAATACTACGGCCCCTCACACCGCACGCTCGCACCCGACCTGCTGAGCTGCCGACAGCTGATCAACCTGCTCAACGACCCGTACGCATTTCTCGAGTCGATACGCGACAATCTCGATCCCTGTCCCGACACCGTCGTCTACTTCGAGGTCCCCGACGCCAACTACACGCTGAATGCCAACGTGGTGTGGAACCTCGTCTACGAGCACCGCTCCTGGTTTGCCCCGCACTCACTGGCAGAAATGCTTCGCCGCGCGGGATTCGACGTGCTGCGCCTGGACAGCCGCTGGAACGGTGAATACCTGAGCGTCGAGGCCCGGCCTTCCCTTTCGTCGTCACGAAAGCCCGCACCCGTTATCGATCACGGTGCGCAAGATGCGATCGCGCGATCGGTCGACGCACTGGAGGCGAACTTCGCCGCCATGCAACAGCATGCCGAGGCCATGATCGAGAAGATACGTGAGCGGTCGATCAGGGTCGCGGCATGGGGCGCCGGCGCACGGGCGGTGACATTCTTCAACCTGTTCGACCTGGGCGACGCCTGTCCCGCGATCGTGGACATCAACCAACGCCGGCAGGGCAAGTACCTGCCAGGCAGCGGCCAGCGTATCGTGTCACCGGACGCGCTGGCCACCCTCGCACCCGATCTGCTGATAATTACAAATCCGACCTACGCGGCCGAAATAAAAGATCATGTCGCCCGCATAGGACTGACACCGGAATTCTGGATACTTTGAAAAAACCGGCAACGGATGCGACAAGACCCAGACAAATGACAGCCAACCCCGACCAAAAAATGCCCTTCGAGTCTTCCCGGATCCTGGATTCCCACCGCCACGTCGTGGTGCCCGACTGCGCGGCTGTCGCACCACGACCGGGGCCCGTCACCCTGCCCTGGACCTGCGGCCAGGGAGTCCGCACACACACGCAATGCCACAACAACACGTGCCGTCACCAACCAAACGAGACCTGATTTCATGCTTTCCGTCAGTGTAATTATCGCTACCTACAACCGACCCGACGACTTGCGCGCCTGTATCGAGTCGCTGCTCAAGCAGTCGACGCTCCCGCAGGAACTCATCATCGTCGACGACGGCGCGCTGGACGAGGTCCCGCTGGAAGCGGAATGCACATCGGCGGGCATCCGTTGCGTCTACCGGCGGAAAGACGGCAATCCCGGACTCACCCGCTCACGCAACATCGGCATCGATCTGGCAGACGGCGACGTCTTTCTCTTTCTCGACGACGACACGGTCCTGTCGGAGGATTTCCTCCGCCACCTCGTCGCACTCTACGAAACCGACCCTGAACACACGATTGGCGGCGTCGGCGGCGTAATCACCAATCACAAGCCGGTCACACCCGGTCGCCGCCTGCGTTACTGGCTGGACATCCCGCTGCTCAACTCGGGATTCGTCGAAGGCCATGTCCTGCCGTCGGGCTTCTTCACCAGTTACGGCACGACGGGAAAACCCGAAACGGTCGTTCGCGACGTCGATTTCCTGTCCGGCAGCGCGATGTCCTATCGGCGGGAAGTGTGCCGTGAACTGCGTTTCGACGAAGAACATTTCTCGCAGTACAGCTACGGCGAGGACAAGGACTACTCCTTCCGCGTGTCCCTGAAATGGCGCCTGCTGCTGCACCCCGAAATGCGCTACCTGCACCTGGAGGCGAAATCCATGCGGCCGAACGTGGAGCGCATGGGATACATGTACGTCGTGTCACGTTACCTGCTGTTCTCGCGCTACCTGAAACAGGACTTCGTCCACCGGCTGGCATTCGCCTATGCACTGTCCGGCTACATCCTGGTGCGATCGCTGATCACCCTGTTCTCGCCGCACAAGCTGGGCCTGGAACTGACACGAATGCGGGGGATTTTTCGCGGCACCCGGGCCATCCTGGCGGGCGACCTCAAGGTGCAGTAGCGGCGCATCGCGTCGAACGGGCCAGGCTGCGCAAAATCCGATCAGCCCGTTCTGCCGTGTTGCCCGAACCAGGTAACCGCCTGCGCGAAAGCGTCGTCCAGGGACGTCGGCGAAAGACCGAGTTCCGTTATCGTCTGTGTCGGGTCGCAGGCGAGCGACACGGGACCGCTCCATGCGCGTGCCCGGAAACGGTCTTTCATCGCACGCAGGGCGCGTCGGGCGCTACCACGAACGGGTATCGAGATGCCGGCGGCACGGCGAACCATGCGCACGAAGTCCCGGCGTGAAAGGTTGCCATCGGGGTGCGCAAGCAGGTAGTGACGCCCCGCCTGCCCCCGTTCGGCGGCATGGATGAGACCGACGGCCACGTCGCTGACGGGCACGTGATTGAGCGCTCCCGGGAGGTAGGCCGGCGCCTTGCCACGCAAGACCGCGAGCAGCCTTTTTCCCGTCACCGTCGGCACCCGGTCCCAGGGTCCCACCGGGGCCGCCAGGTGCACGGTGGACACCGGCGCACCCGAATCGGCCAAGCGGTCCGCAATCTTCTCTCCCTCGTACTTCGAACGGACATAGTCACTCGCGGCATCGTCCAGTGCCCGGTCGTTTTCGGTAAGGAGCCCCCCGTCTTTCCGTGACAGCGTGCCCATGGTGCTGACGTAAACGATGGCGGGCACCCCCTGCCCGAACGCCGCCGTGAGGACCGATTCCGTCCCCTGCGCATTGACCCGGTACAGCTCCGACCTGTCCGGGTGCGAATAGGCTGCCGCAATGTGAAAACAGGCATCGCAGCCTGCCATGGCATCGCTGAAAACGGCTGGATTCAGCAGGTTTCCCTCGACGAATTCGATATCCAGGCCCTGCAGGTTGGAAAGATCCGTGCCCGCGCGAACCAGTGCCCGGACGGTCACGCCGCGGGCAAGGAGTTCCCGGACCAGGTTCGCACCGACGAAACCGGTGCTCCCCGTGACGAATGCGGACTTCAACTTCATCGCGAACCATGGCCGCGAGCGGCGGCGAACAGGGAAAAACCGCCGGCCGCATGCCGGCTGGCGAATGTGTGACCCGGATGGCAGCTTGGCAACATCAGTCGATGTCCGTCCGTGGCCGCTTCGGGTGTGTGCGACCCGGTCTGCGCAAGAGCCGTTGCAGCCGGTTGACGACGCGCCGGCTCAGCATGTTCAGGCAGAATCCCCAGTACTCCGGGCCACCCTGGAGACCACCGAGCATACCGGTCACGTCCACCCGCTTCGCCGCGGCGCTCAGCCGCTGGTAGCGCACCGCGTAGTCGAAGTAGCGGTCGCGCTTCTGCAACAGTTGGACGATATCCTGCCGACCGTCGGCCAGGGCAATCATGTGCCGATTGTTTTCGCGGTGCCGCTCCGTGCGCTTGAGTTTCGACTCGAGCGTGCGCGGTCTCGGGTACTTGCGATAGCAATAGAATGCCTCGTCCATCAGGCGCCAATCCGCGCCATGCAGCAGACAGGTGAGATAGAACACGAAGTCCTGTCCGCACCAGGCATCGGGGAGGTAGGTGATCCCGTGCGACTGAATGAAGTCGCGCCGTATCATCGGCTTCAGGTAGCCGGGGTTGAAGCGCCGCCCCGACGGCATACCCTGCCTGACGTAGTCCTCGATCTCCAACCCCTGTCCGGCGCGCCGGGTGGGGAGATACACCTCTCCGGTCTCCCGGCTGTTCTCGTCAACCAGTATGAAACCGTCGGCCACCATGTCCGCCCCACACGCGCCGGCAAACCGCAGCAGTTCGTGCAGGCGCTCGGGGAGGTAATAGTCATCGCCATCCAGCAGCGTGATCCACTCGCCCTCGGCGACGGCAATGGCACGGTCCCTCGAAAAACAGACACCCCGATTCTGGTCGTTGTACAGCGCCTTGATCCGGGCATCCTGGCCGGCAAACCTCCTGATGATCGACGTACTCTCGTCGCTGGATGCATCGTCGCAGACGACCAGCTCGAAATCGGGCTCGGTCTGGGCGAGCAGGGACGCGATCGCTTCTTCCAGAAAGGCACCGTCGTTGAATACCGGCATGATGATCGAAACACGCGGCCCACCTGCCGAATCGTTCATCTGATCCCGCCCCTGGCGTGGATGCCATCGTTCATCGTGCTTACCTCAGTGCGGTCGAAATCGGACACGGCCTGCATGCTCACGCCACACTCGGCGCCGGCGTTCTTCGTGGCAGACTGATCCAGCCAAGCCGCAGTGCCAGCAGCACTGACGGTACGACTCCGACCATGAACAACGTCGTTCGTGCCAGGGATCGATAGACGAAGTGCCAGTCATGTCCGACTGCCGAGCAGGCGTAAGCGAGCAAAAGCATATACACGAACAACAGCGTCGTTATCGCGATGTATTTGAGAACCACGCCGCCGAAATGCGGGAAGCTGCGGACGATCAGCAGGTTGATCGCCAGGTAGAAGGCCGCGAACGTCACACCCTTGGCAAATGCGACACCCTCTATGCCGAAACCGGCCGCAAGTACCGCCGCCGACAGACCCAGCCCCAGGACAAGTGGGAAAAGCATGTAGAGCGCCAGGCGGGTCTGCTTGCCGGCGGCGACAATCACTCCCCGCGACGGCAGCGTGAGGGCCAGGAAATAGGCGCCGAACAGCAGGATCTGCGCCGACGGCAGAACCCCGGCGTATTCCGGCAGGGCCAGCAGGAGAACGGGTTCGAGCGTGAATGCCGCGCCGCCGATCAGTACCGGCACGAAAAACGCGATGTACAGCAACGGCCGCCCATAGAAACGTTCGAAGTAGGACACCTCGTGATGACTGTGGGCCTGCGCCATCGTCTCCGGCTCGATGACCTCGCGCGACACGCCGGGAATCTTCAGCACGGTCTGCACCACAATCACGGCCAGGCCGTAAAGCCCCAGGTCCGATGCACCCAGGAATGAGACGATCAGGAAGCGATCGCTCGTCATCATGAACACGCTCATCACGCTCAGGATGACGATCGGAAATCCCATGCGTATGAGTTGCACGAACACGCCGCGGTCGAACCCCGACCGCGGCCACCAGGCCCGATGCCCCCTCAGCAGGTAGGCCAAGGTCGCCACGAACGTCAGGATCAGCGCCACGAGCACACCCGCAAGCCCGTACAACCAGGCCAGCAATGCTGTGGCCGGCAGGCAGAACAGCGCGAACAGGTAATGCGACACGGCAAGGCGGTCGAACAGGCGCATGGCCTTGAAACGATTGTTGATGTGCTCGTAGTAAGCCGTCAGCAGTATCACCGGGCAGGCCAGCAGGAGGCCGATCTCCAGTTCGCTGCCGAAATCGAACGTCAACACGCTGACGACGATGGCGACGCAGAAGACGAGATTGAACGCGATCGTCCCCCACAGGCTGGTCGCTTCAATGGCCTCCACCTCCTGCTGCTCGCCATCGGCGATATGTTTTGGCAACCGGTAGTACATGGCCGCCTGGGTGCCCAGGTGGAGATGGGAACCGTATGCCGGGAAAGTCTTCACCAGCACCCAGATACCGTAGAGCTCGGGCGCCAGCAGCTTGGCGCGGACGAAGGATGTCAGCAGGCTCAGCATGTGTCGGGCAAACGAGCTCATCGCGTAACGGATGACCTGGCCGTGCATCCCCTTGTTGGTCTCGTCAGGCATCTACATCACCGACCGTGACATGAAAAATTCCGGGGCCGCTGCCCATCGATAGGTATTCCATAGTTCCTTGCCACCGGGGTGGAGCGTGCACAGTTCCGTGCCAACCGGTTCAGTGTTATTAAGTCGGCCGACGATCGACGATCTTTTGTGCCGATGCGCCAGGCGCCTGCAACCGGGAATCGGATCGCCCGCCCCCCCGGTGCAAGCCGCTGTCAGTCCTGGCATCACGCGCACCCGGCGGGCAGCCGCTGCCTGCATGAGCCCCGCCCGGTTTGCGCAGAATACAGTGAATGTCGTGACTGAAGGATTCCCGTAGCAGCGGCACGCGTGCCAGGGTCGCGAACACGCGGGACATCAGGCGCTCGCCATGGTTGGTACGCAGAAAAACAATCTCGAGACCCGAGTCGTCGAACAGGCGCAGAAAATCCTTCAACGCCAGCTTGTTCAGGCCCAATTCCTCAATCGACGCGACCGGCGCCTGGCGATAGCGGTTGACCCAGCGGAGCAGCCACGGTTCCGGTAGCATCCGGTGCCCCCAGGGTACGGGCATATGCATGCGCCGATGTCCGCCGTAGGGGCTGTTGTACAAGGGACCGAATCCGACCAGCAGCGATCCACCCGGACGCAGCAGGCGGGCGACGTGCGCCAATACCGACTCGAGTTCGAGGATGTGTTCGAATGCGTCGGCGGAAACGACATAGTCGAATCGCTCGTGCAGGTCGCGGATGTCGACGACCCGAAACGCGAGCACATCGTCGAACACGGCATAGCGCGTCGTCAGCGACCGGGTGGCGGCCTCGACCTGCTCCGGGTTGAGATCGATGCCCAACACCCGCCCTGCACCCGCCTGCGCGAGGTCGAAACACAGCGCACCTTCGCCGCAACCCAGGTCCAGAACGGATTTTCCCGTGATTTCCGGCCTGCCGCCGAGTCGACGCCAGAACTTCCTGACGGCCTCCTGGCGCCGCGCCAGGTAGCTACCACCCGGCACACGGCCATCGTCCGCCAGCGCCTGACGGGCACTGCGATTCATGTTCATTGTTTTCCTGCGCCATGGCGGCGCAACCGTTCTCGGTCACGTGCCCCGCACCACGGTCGGTGCGAAACATCTGTATTTGTTATTCAGTACATGCGCGCGTGGGTTCGAGTCCCTCGCACGCGCAGAGCCAGACTTCCAATCACCCGGCACGGTCAACGCGGTACGACACGCCAGGTTTTGCACATGCCGATAGCGATCATTCCATGCACACTTGGGGAGACGGCCCAGGAGATCCGGCCGGGATGCCAACCGCTAACGAACACTTGTCGAAACACGCGGGCGGTATACTGACAACCGGGGCCTTTTGGCTGGCGCCATGTTAACAGAAGGAGTCCCTGGCCATCGCAAACCGACGTACTTTTTTCCGACGGCTACCGACGTCTTTATCGACCGTGCTGGTATGCGTGCTGTTAATGCTTTGCGACCTGTCACTTGCCGCTGGACGCGGCATATGGCTCTCGGCCAGCGACATCGGCAGGCTACCGACGTCCGGGCCGGCCTGGCAAAACATGAAGGCGGCGGCCGATACGCCTACGCCGGCTCCACGACTCTCCGACCAGGACGACCCCAGCAACGTCCGCGTGCTGGCAAAGGCCATGGTCTATGCACGTACCGGCGATGAGCGCTACCGGCAGGCGGTTATCGATGCCTGCCGACAAATCATGGGCACGGAGCGCGGCGGTCGCACGCTGGCGTTGGGGCGTGAACTGGCCGCCTATGTGATTGCGGCCGATCTCGTCGAACTGCCCGCCGGGGACGACGCCGTATTCCGCGCCTGGCTGGCCCAGACGCTGGACACCCGGCTCGAAGGCAAGACCCTGCGCACGACCCATGAGCGGCGACCCAACAACTGGGGAACGGCTGCCGGCGCAAGCCGCGCGGCCATCGCGGTATACCTCGACGACCAGGTGGAACTCGCGCGCACGGCGCAAGTGTTCAGGGGCTGGCTCGGTGAGCGCGATGCCTACGACCGCTTCCGTTTCGGCAACCTGTCGTGGCAGACGGACCCCATGGCGCCTGTGGCCGTCAATCGCGCCGGTGCCCGCATCCAGGAACACGATATGGACGGCGCGCTGCCCGAAGAACTGCGCAGGTCCGGCGACTTTTCCTGGCCCCCGCCACGGGAGAACTACGTTTGGACCGCCCTGCAGGGCGCGCTGGTCCAGGCGGAGATTCTGCACCGCGCCGGTTACCCGGCGTGGGAATGGGGAGATCGTGCATTGCTGCGCGCGTTCAACTGGCTCCACGACGTCGCCGACTACCCGGCCAAAGGCGACGACACCTGGCAGCCGCACATCGTCAACTTCCGCTACGGCAGCGCGTTTCCGGCGCCTGTCCCGACCAAACCAGGGAAACTGATGGGCTGGTCAGACTGGACCCACGGGCCGCACCGCGAGCGCGAATAGGCCACGCCTCACCCGGCGGCCACCACCGGTCCAGGTCCGCCCAGCACCGTCATCCATTGCGGAATGATGTGCTCGGGGGCGAACGCGTGATCGAGTTCCTGCGCCCGGCCGGTGAGCGTCGACCGTCCCTGGCTGTCGGCAAGCAGATCCGACATCGCATCGGCCAGCGCACGTTCGGCCTCGGTCAACGGTGCAGCGCTCGGCAGCCAGTCCGCACCCTGCGGGGCCGGCACCAGCCAGCCGTAGGCCGCCTTCTCCACACCCTGCTCGATGACATCCAACGACCCGTCCGTCGACAGCAGTTCACGCGGCCCGGAATGACAGTCGGCGGCAATCGACGGGCACCCGAGCAACACGGCTTCGAGCAGCGCGTTGGGGAAACCCTCGCGCCTTGACGGCAGCACGAACACCGTCGCCTTCGCCATCAGCGCCGCCAGGTTCTGCACGTAGCCGGAAAAGACCACCCTGCCCTCGATATCCAGTTCGCGCACCAGCTCACGGAGTTGCGCCTCCAGCGGCCCCTTGCCGGCAATCAGCAGGCGCGCGTCCGGTACGCGTCGCAGGGTCGCCGCAAAGGCCCGAATGAGCTGGAAATGCCCCTTGTCCGGTATCAGTCGCCCGCCGGTCAGGACCACCGGACCAGAAAAGACCGGGCGCAGGTTTTCGTCGACCGGCTCCAGTGACAGCTGCCGCAGCGCGGTGGCATCACAGATGTTGTAGATCACGTCGACGCGATCGCTGGACACATTGAACAGTTCCAGGAAGCTGGCAGCCGCATCCCGCGAATTGAGCACCGTCCGGTCGGCACGTTTCAACAGCAGGCCGTAGAACAGGCGGATCAGCCATCGCTTGGCCGGCGCCTTGCGCTTCAGCATCGACGCGGGATAACTGCGGATCGAGATCACCCGTCGGAAGCGTCCGGGCAGTAACAGGCTGAGAATATTGCTGCGCTCCTGCAGGCTGAGCACCGTCTCGACACGCAGGCTGCGCAACAGTCGATGGAGACGCCAGGCCTGCCGCGGCGCGTCGAGCAGCTTGCTCAAGGTGCCACGGGATACGTCCGACTGGCTCAGAAAATGGAAACGCCCTTTCAATGCCGGGAAATCATCCAGGTCGAAATCACAGGTCGCATCCAGGCTCACCAGCCAGACCTCGTGCCCGGCGGCGACAAGACCCTCGGCGAGACGCAACGCAAACTGCTGTGCGCCACCGCCTTCCAGCGAGCCACCGAGCAAGGCGATCCGCATGCCGCTCAAGTCGGCTGATCCTGCTTGACCGGCTCCCAGCGCAGCACCCTCTTGCCGCTCAGGAAGTCATACAGGCCGAGCAGGGTCCCATAATTTCCGATACAGAAATAGAAAGCGGTCTGGCTGAGCTTCCCGGCCCTGTCGCGCAATGCCGAGAGCATCGGCACGACGTAAGACGCCGCCAGCAGGTAGAACAGCGCCTGCACGGCCAGCAGGGGCCACGTCCAGGGCGCAGCCACGGCGAGTCCCAGGCTGCCGACGAGCAGGAGAATCAGGAACACCGGCAACAGGCGACGCAGGATCTTGTTGACCAGCAAACCGACCGAGAAAATGCCGTATCTTGCCGGATTGAGTACCTCGCGTTTCTTCCATATACCGGTCAGGCTGCGACAAACGACACGCCTCCGGCGGGTGATTTCGTGCGCGGGGTGGCGGGATGGCACCTTGATCTCGGCGATCGCGCCCGGCTCGAACAGGAAGCGTTTGCCGCTCGACACCACTTTCAACGCTGCGTAGAGGTCATCGGTCACCCCTTCGGCGATCTCGTCGATGAGCTCGCGACGGACGGCATACAGCTTTCCATCATTTGCCGTCGTGTATCCCAGGCGACTTTCCCAGGCCTTGATCCCACTGTCTGCCGATATGTAGCTTTGCTGTGCTTCCTTCATCTGCGCCTGGTCACGACGGATCAGGCGGCGTCCGCCGACACCCCCCACGCGTTCATCCGCCAGGTGGCGCACCAGGCGGCGCAATGCCTGGCTGTCGAGCAACGCATCTGCATCGGTCATCAACAGGACGTCATGGGTGCACTGCGGCAACGCACGGTTTATCGCCGAGGCCTTACCCAGGTGGCTGTCGTAGGTCACCAGCCGAACTCGCGAATCGCCTCTTTCCAGCACCCGCTTTTCCGTCAGCGGATCGTTGCCATCCAGAGTGATGACCATGTTGATCCTGTCGGCCGGGTAATCGAGCGCAAAGGTGTTGTCGATCTTTCCGTCGATGAAATCCGCGGCGTTTCGCGTAGCCGTCAACACGGTAACGGTAGGCAGGTAGGCTTCGTCCTTGCGCAGCCTTGCAGGGGCAATGCGCACCGCAATCACGAGGAAAAGCGGGTACAGCAGCACCAGCGCCAGCACACCCAGGACACCAATCAGTGCTGTTACCGTACTAAACATGAGCATCAGCCTGGCCTTCCTCTTGTTGTTGAACTTTTTTTGCCACGCGCAAGGTGAGCACGGAAACCGCCAGCAGTAACCACAGGTACTTGTTGTCCAGCACGCTCTTGATCAGCATGTAGGTGCACAGGAGGAACAAGCTCAGGCGATAGCTCGCAAACAGGGATTCGAGACTGCGCCCGGCGCTTTCCCTCGCGATACGGACCGCGCGGTTGAAGTAACTGAATGCAGTCGCCAACAGGGCAAGGAATGCGAACAGCCCGAGTAGGCCACTGCCGATCGTGACATCGACAAAGGTGTTGTGCGCCGCGCGACGACTGCTCTGGTCTTCCTTGACGAACTCGCGCGCCTGGTCGGATTGCGAATAAAGATCCCGAAACGCATTCGGTCCGTGCCCGATCAACGGGCTCTCGACGAAGGCGTCCTGCGCAACCTGGAGGTAAGTGATCCGCCGATCGATCGAGCTGGTATCGCCACTGTACAGCGTCATCTGGTGCGCGAAATACTCGTCTGGTGCGGTAGCGACCAGCACGATCGGCACACTGACCGACATCAGCAGGAACAAGCCGATATGCAGCTTGGTGATGTGTCGCCAGTTCTGCAACGCCATCAGGATGAATGCCAACACGGTCAACAGGAAGCCACCACGGGAATACGTGGCAAACATGCCGAGGATGACAATGAACAGGATGGCGGCGCCGACCATTTTCAGAACGCCGGTTCTCGCATGCAGGACGTTGTGCACGGCCAGTGGCATGGCGACGACGATCATGAACGACAACGCGTTATGACTCAGAGTCAATCCCTTGCCCTGGTTGAAATCCCCTCCCCCGTCACCGGTCTCGACACCGAAGAAGTCGATACCCCAGAACGACTCGAGCACGGCAAAAAAAGCGCCGATGGCAATGCTGGCAACGACGACCCAGGACAGGAACTGCAGTTTCTCTTCGTCATCGACGTAGAACAGCGTAATCGCAATGAACAGGCAGGCCAGTACAAGGTCATTGACGGAGGCCCAGGCCGTCGTCGGAAACACGGAGAACAATGCCGCCAGGACATTGAACATCAGGAATACGGCTACCGCTGACCAGAGGTGCGTTCCGAGGCGGGCGATCGATTGTCGATCGCCGTACAACTGCAACACCATCAGGAACAACAGCGCAAACGAGAGCAGCCAGTGGACCTTGATGCCGCCGATGTCCCTGATCGCCGCGAACGGGAACATCAGCACGAGCAGGTAGAAGGCGATCACCGGCCGCGAACGCAGCAGCACCAGCGCGGCCGCACCGCCGGCCGGTATCCAGGCCAGCGCGTAGAAGCTCGTCGTCAGCAGAAAGACGCTCAAGCCGGTCAACAACAGGGCAAACAGAGTCATTAGACGACCACCAGAAAGAAAACCGGGTACGACCTTCCGTTTATCGACGGATTCTCAGTCGAGTGAAGTCCCGGCAATCCCTGCCACTCAACGCTCGAGCGTCGCCGTCGTCAGGCTGAGACTGCTGCCGAGCAGCCCGTAGAGCCCGACGAACGTCTGGTCCATGCTCTCATCGAAGCCCAGCGCAGTGGAGCGCACGGGAGAACGGGCACCGCTGAAGGTGAACGCCGTGTCCCCGAGAGCCGCAAGCCCGACCAGGAAGTCGTCCGCACGGCGCAGCGGCGCTGGTGCGCCCACCTCGCCGAGCGAGCCCTCGTGGGCCTGTTCGCCGTTCCCTGCCTGCTGAACGCCGGCGTCAGACCCCGCATCCGGCGCGGCAGCGCCGGTCACCGTGGCCATCCACTGCCCGGGGCTGAGGTTGGTGGCCAGTTCGGACACGTCCGTGTCCTGCAGGACTCGCCAGCCACCGAGACCAACAAGCAGCACCAGTACCGCGACAGCCGAGGCGCCAGCCCAGGACAGGCTCGTCTTTTCGACCGGATCGAGATCTTCCTTGTAGTTCAGCGAGAAGATCACGGGCAGACCCAGCACGTCCTCGACTTCCATCGGCCGCTTGAACGTCTGGTCGAAGTACTCGTAGAGGAAACCCAGGCTCAGACCGAGGATCAGGCCGGTGATCACGCCCAGAGGGATCAGGGTTCTCGGCTGCGGAAACAGCGCCTTGTCATGGGCGGTTGCCGGCGTGAGGATACTGACATAGGAATTCAGGAACGCCAATTCCGGGTTGCTCGCCGTCAACGCCTCTTCGTTGCGCACGAAGAAGGTCTCGTACGACGAGCGCAGCAGCGCCAGGTCACGCTCGATATCCTCGACTTTCAGCTTGCCGCGCCGGATGCGCATGTTGGCGCCCTCGAGATCGTCGATCCGCGTGTCGAGCTGGCGGATGGAACGCTGCATCGCGCTCAATTCGCTCTGCTTGTCCAGCATGTACGCGCGTACTTCCTGCTTCAGCGTCGAATACGCACGGGCGATGTGCGCATTGGACTGCGCCACTTCCTCGCGACCGGCAAGGAACAGGTGGGCCTTGGCGTGGTGATCGGCCACCAGCGTCTGCAGCGACTGGCCCAGGTTCTGGATCGTCGCGTTGTCGACGAACGAGAAGAACTGGATATCGGGCTTGACCAGTTCGTTGGCGATCCGGTCGATCAGCGAACGCAACTGCACGGCCTGCGTCTCGATGTCCTGACGGCGGGTGACCAGGTCACGCTGCAGCTGCAGATTGTAGTCGATCTGGCGCTCGGGCAGCGTCACACCGGCAACCTCCAGTTCCTGCAGCAGTTCGGTCTTCTTCGTCGTCAATTCCTCGCGGAAGTACGACAGCTGGCCACCGAGGAAGCTCACCGCACGCTCGGGGCTGAACACCTCGAGGCGGAAACGAATGTACTGGTCCAGGATTTCCGCGAGCGCGCGACGGGTGAACTCGGGACTCGGTCCCTGCAGGTCGAGATTGATGACATTGGACGTCGGCACGACGGTGGCGGTGAACATCGAGCGCAGGCGCCGCAGCTGCTTGCTCTCGGTCATGCCCCAGGCCTCCTGCACGGCAGCCAGACCCAGCGCATCGTCCTGCTGCAGGCGATTGATTGCACGCTGCAACACCTCGTTGGAGGTAAGAATCGAAATCTCGGAGTAGAGGTCTTCCTTGCGCACCGGCTCGGCGCGTGCGTCGGTTGACTGCAGCGCCTCGATATTGACCTCGGCATTGCGGCTCTTGACCAGCAGGGTGCCATACGAGCCGTAGGTCGAAGGCCAGAACAGGCTCACGTAGACGGCCGCCAGTGTGCAGATCAGGGTCAATGTCATGATCTTCCACTTCTGGCCGAATATCACGTAGGCCAGTTCGCGTTTGGGTTCGTCAAGCTGAATCATCTCGGCACCGTTTTCTGGTATTGCTTGTATAGGGGTCAGAGTACGCCGTACAGCGACTCGGGAATGATGTAACGACGGCGGTTCAGTACCGCACCGATCACCCTGCCACCGACATCGTTGATGCGGTCCTTGACGATCTTGGCGACCTTCCAGCGCGTATCCTGGTACGAAACCACGAGAATGACGCCGTCGAACACCGTGGCCAGGAACGGACTCTCGGAACGACCCATGTAATCCGGACCGTCGAAAATGATGTAGTCGAACTTCTTCTGCAGCTTGTCGAGCATGTAGGCGAAGAACGGCGAACGGAAGAACGACACCGGGTCGACGTCGGTCTCACCTGCCGGCATGCAGAACAGGTTCGGGATCGCGGTCATCTTGATCACGTCCTCTACCTTGGCGTGACCGAACAACAGGTCGGTCAGGCCCGGCGTCGAATCGAGGTGCAGCATCTCGTGCAGTCGCGGCCGTGCCAGGTTGCCGTCGATCAGCAGCACGCGATTGATCGAGCCCTGGGTCAGGGCCATCGCCATCGCGCTGGTCGTCACCGATTTGCCGTCACCCTCGTTGCAACTGGTGATGAACATCGTTTTGATTTCGTCACCCTTGGCGGCAGTCAGGATGCTGCCCTCGATGGTGACGAACTCGTTCCAGTCTTCACTGAGACCGAGCCCGACGTCCGGCTTCGTGACTGTGCGCTGCAAGTAATTCATATGAGCTTCCGATCCAGAAAAAATGTCGAAATTCGCGATTGTCGCTGTGCGAAAAGCAAACGAAGCCGCTGCCCTGCCGAAACGGGGCGTATCCGGGTTTGCCGCCAGGCGGCACTATGGTACCGGCACTGCTGGGCGTCACGGTCGACCACCTGCTTGGATCGGGTCGCCGCCGTTGATTTCGCTGCTAATGCCTTAGCGAATTTCGTGCCATAGGCACTATTCCTTTGTTTTTACACACTTATCTATAAACGGGGCTTTTAATCTTTTGCTAATGTAACGTTTTCTGACAACCTCCACCGTCGTTCGTACCCACCAACGTCCGCCCCCGTGGGAAAGCGCTTCGGCGATGCTGCCGGTCGGCCGGCGAACGGTGAGTACCGCCATCGACGGCGCGACCGGAGCCCGTTACGATGGCGCCATCGACGCACCGGGGAAATCGGCACATTCGCCCGTCGAGCGTCGATGGCCGCCCCGCCCGACCGAGGATTCCGTGTATGAAATTCAGCGAAACCACCCTGGCAGATGCCTGGCTGGTCGACCTCGAACCGATCGCGGACAACCGCGGTTTTTTTGCCCGCTCGTGGTGCCAGCGTGAAGCGGCCGAACACGGCATCGACGTCGACTGGGTACAGTGCAACGTGTCCTTCAATGCACAACGTGGCACGCTGCGCGGCATGCACTGGCAGGCGCCCGACAGCGAGGCGAAACTGGTCCGTGTCACCCGAGGCGCGATCCTCGACGTGATTGTCGACATCCGCCCCGGTTCGCCGACCTTCAAGTCCCATTTCTCCGCCGAGTTGACCGACACCAACCGGCGCGCCCTGTTCGTCCCCGAGGGCTTCGCCCACGGCTTCGTCACCCTGGCCGACGACACCGAGGTGTTCTACCAGATGTCGGCGTACTTCGTGCCCGCGCAGGCACGCGGTTTCCGCTACGACGACCCGGAGATCGGTATTCACTGGCCGGACGGCCCCAGGATCGTGTCCGACCGCGACGCCGCACTGCCGGGGTTCGCGTCTTGAGCCGCGTCATCGACATCGCCGATCGCATCTCGGAGGCCAACGGCCGCTCGATGATGCGGCTGGTGGAGGACGCCTACCCGGTCTGCCGCAGCATCACCGGCGACGGACTGCGCCAGACGCTGGCCCTGGTCGGCGCGCAGGTCGACCTGGCTATTCACGAGGTGCCCAGTGGGACGGCCGTGTTCGACTGGACCGTGCCGGACGAGTGGAATATCCGCGACGCCTACATCGCCGACACGGACGGCCGGCGCATCGTCGATTTCCGCCAATCGAACCTGCACGTGGTCAACTACAGCGACCCGGTCAATGCACAGATGACCTTCGATGAGCTGGCGCCGCATCTGCACACCCTGCCCGACCATCCCGGCTGGATTCCCTACCGCACCAGCTACTATGCGCGCAGCTGGGGATTCTGCCTCGCGCATGAGCAGCTGGAGGCAATGCGCGCGGCCGGTCACGACCGGACCTACGACGTCGTCATCGATGCGAGCCTCAAACCGGGCCACTTGAGCTACGGCGAGGTCTTCCTGCCCGGCCGCAGCGACGATGAGATCCTGCTGACGACGCATGTCTGTCACCCGTCGATGTGCAACGACAACCTCTCGGGGGTGACGGTGCTCGCGCAACTCGCAACCCTGTTGCGCGATACCGACCGCCACCACGCGATTCGCTGCCTGTTCATTCCCGGCACCATCGGCGCCATCAGCTGGCTCGCGCTGAACCGCGACAAGCTGCACAAGATCCGCCACGGACTGGTACTGGCCGGCCTCGGCGACACCGGCCCGTTGACCTACAAGCGCACGCGCGACGGCACCGCCACGATCGATCGCGCGGTCGAGGCGGTCCTGGCCCACACGCCCGCGTTCGACGACAAGGCGCCCCGCGTGGTCGATTTTTCTCCCTACGGATACGACGAGCGCCAGTTCAACTCACCGGGCATCGCGCTGCCGGTCGGCCGGCTGTCGCGCTCGGAGTACGGCAGCTACCCCGAGTACCATACCTCGGCCGACAACCTCGATTTCATCCGGCCACCGGCACTGGTCGACTCGCTGCGCGCCCTGGCGCGGGTGATCGCCACGCTCGACGACAACGCCCGCTGGCGCAACACCGAACCCTGCTGCGAGCCGCAGCTGGGCAAACGCGGACTCTACGACGCCGCCGGCGCGGGCGCGGACTGGGAACAGGTCAGGTTGGCGCTGTTGTGGGTGTTGAACCTGGGCGACGGGAAAAACGACCTGCTGCAGGTTGCCGAGCGTTCCGGCCTGCCATTCGAGGCCATCGCCCGCGCCGCATCACGCCTGGCCGACGCCGGCCTGCTCGAACGCACCGGCACATAGCGAGCGGACTGACCGACGGCCGCGGCTACCCGCCAGCGGCTACGCGCCGGGGTCCGACACGGCGCCAGCGCTCAGAGCACCAGCTTGCGGCAGTGGAAGGCCTCGGCAAAGCCGTCCGCGGCGTTGCACTCCACGCCGCGGATACGGGCGATTGCCCGGAAGGTGTCGTCCGAGAACCACTGCTTGTCACGCTGCGAAACGAAATGCTGCCAGATGTGGCTGCACTTCCGTTCGAGCTGTTCGGCTGTCAGGGGAAGGAATACGTTCGGCGCAGCCAGGTCGCCCTCGAACTTGACGATCTCGTACTCGAACACCAGGTGGTCGCGGAAGGTGTTCCAGGTCAGTTCCCACACCAGCTTGTGATCCTGGTGGCGGTCACCGCCGAAATGGGTGAAAACGACGTCCGGCTTCTGGTCACGGACCACGGTATTGAAATAGTCCTTGATCTCCGCACCCTGGTAGGGGAAGAAGCTTTCGCGGAATCCGGCCACGTGGATATCTCGGCTGGCGGCATGCTGCAGCAGGGCCGACGCACTGTTCTCGGCTTCACGGGTGCGCTGCTCGTTGGCGGAAAGCACCACCCAGCCGATACTGACGCCGGGCCAGCGTGCCAGCAGGGACTGTACCGCCCCGCCACAGCCGATCTCGATATCGTCGGCATGTGCGCCAATGAAGAGGATACGGCGAACCGCGCCGTTGCTCAGGCCGATCAAATCCAGCATTGACAGAGTCCCTCAGCCCTTGCGCGACTTCCAGACCTGCCACGGCGCCTTTTCACGGTCCATCAACTCTTCCAGCATCTGCTTGTCCTTGAAGGTATCCATGCCGGCAAAGAAGCCAGTGTATTTCCTGCCGCCGAGCAGGCCCTCGTCCATCAGGCGCTGGAAAGGTTGCTCGACCAGTTCCTCGCCTTCGTTGATGTACTCGAAAATCGAACGATGGAACATGAAATAGCCACCGTTTATCCAGATATCGGCCTGAGATATCGGCATGATGCCGTTGATCTTTCCGTCGTCGGATACCTGTACCGTGTGATAGCTCTGGATCGTCTTGACGCACAGGCACTCGGCGATCCGACCCGAGTTCGGGAAGCTCTCGACGAGGTCCGGCAGGTGGAAGTCGGTCAGGCCATCGCTGTAGTTGGCCAGAAAGTATTCCTCACCGTCGAGGTGCGGCTCGACGGCTTTCAGGCGCTGCCCGATGTTGGCATCGGCCCCGGTATCGACGAAAGTGATCTTCCAGTCGTGGATGTCGGAATTGTGCAGGTTCAGCTTCGAGCGGTCGCCGTGCATCGTGAAATCGTTGGACGTGCATTCATCGTAGTTCAGGAAGTACTGCTTGATCGCATCCGCCCGGTAACCCAGGCACAGGATGAAATCCCTGTGACCGTAATGAGCGTAATACTTCATCACGTGCCAGAGCACGGGCCTGTAACCCAGGGGCACCATCGGCTTCGGGATAACCTCGGAAAACTCGCGCAAGCGCATGCCTTTTCCGCCGCAGAACAAGACAACTTTCATCAGACCTTCCTGTTGCTACCTGGCCGGGCGGCCGGAACACACCTCGATCAACAGACTTGCGACCGTGCCGACACCGAGTGCCCGGCACGCCGCGACTTGCAGCGCGACACTAGTACGCTGCATGAAAAAAAGGGCTCCTGTCCCGAATGCCCAGATAGCACTCGTAGCAGAGGGAACGGCGCCGCCGCCAGACCCACTTCAGCAACTCACCCCGGCACAGCAGTTTCTCCTGCCCACCGAGCGCGCTGCGTTCGATGGCGCGACGGTATCCCTTGACCAGCGGCCACCAGTAGGCGTTGTGCCATCCCTTGTTGCGCGGATCGAACCAGATCGCCACGTCGCGCGCGCTCTTGTTCTCGACCGTCGACTGGTGACTGTGCCTGCGCCGGTAAAAGAGGACCTCGGGTACGTGAACGAAATCACCGGCAATGGCCAGTTCGGCCATCAGCACGAGATCGGACGATGGGTAGCTGCCGATGCGACTCGAACGTCGCAGGGCATCGGTGCGTATCACGCCGATCACCGCGTTCGCCTCTTTCGGATACGAGTAGTAGCGGAAGTACTGCCGAAGCCGGCGATGCGGCAACAGGTGTTCAATCTGCAATGAACGCCGCAGGCATTTCTCCATGCCGCCATCGGCATCCATGTACTGCACGTCCGAATAGGCCAGGGCCGCCTTCGGGTTGGCCTCGAGCGCATCCGCCAGTTTCTCGAGCATCGCGCCGCCACAGACATCGTCGTGCGACGCCCACTTGAAGAACGGCGCGCGCGCGTGATCGATGAGGATGTTGTGATTGAACGCACCGCCCTTGTTGGTCGGTTGGCGGATCAGCCGGAACCTGGTATCCCGCCGGCAGTAATCCTCGGCGATGGCGACCGAATCGTCCGTCGAACCGTTGTCGGAAATAATGACCTCGATCTGCTCCAGCGTTTGCGTACGCAGCGACTCGAGCGATTCCGCAAGGTAACGCTCGCCATTGAAGACCGGGAGCCCAACCGAGACACGTGGTTCTGCATTCATCGTCTCAACCTTCACGCCTTTGCCTAGCGGAATCTCTCAGGCCCTCCAGAAGAACTCGCTGTCGATCTGCCGGGTGCGAATCAGGTACTCGAGCTGTTTCAGGCGGGTGAACGCGCGGAACTCGAACAACTGCGCGTCCATGTCGATCCGCTCGTAGATCTCGTAGAGCTGGCGCGCGCCCTCGGGCACGGTCCACTCGGCCTTGAAGCCCGGCAGTTCCGACGTGATCTTGTCGAACGAGACCCGGTAACTGCGGTTATCGCCACCCGAATCCCCCAGCGAGAGTTCGCAACCGGGGAACACGTCGGCAACGATCGAGGCGACCTCGCGGATACGGTAGTTGTCATCGTTGCGACCGACGTTGAACACCTGGCCGTGGATCGCATCCCGTGGTGCCTCCAGCGACGCGACAATCGCGTTGCAGATGTCGCGCACGTGGACCAACGGCCGCCATGGCGTGCCGTCCGACGTCATCGCGATCCGCCCTATGGTGCGCGCCCAACCGGTCAGGTTGTTCAGCACGATGTCGAAGCGCATGCGTGGCGACGGCCCGTAGGCGGTCGCGTTGCGCAGGAACACCGGCGAGAAGTCGTCACCCGCCATCGCACCGACGTCCTTCTCGGTATTGACCTTGCAGTGCGCATAGGCCGTCTGCGGATTGACCTCGGCCTGCTCGTCGAGGAAATCGCCGGTGCCGGCACCGTACACGCTGCACGACGAGGTATAGACGAAACGCTCGGCCCCGGCCTGCCGGGCCAACTCGGCGAGTCGTACCGAACCGTGGTGGTTGATCTGGTGCGTGATCTCCGGCTTGTTCTGGCCGAGGGGGTCGTTGGAAAGCTCGGCCAGGTGGATGACGCCGTCGATCCCTTCGAGATCACCCTGGTCGATCAGGCGCAGGTCCTTGTTGATCATGCGCGGAAACTGTGGGAACTCGGCCTTGTCGCTGTACAGCCAACCATCGCGGTAGTAGCCCGTGTCGAGTCCGACGACGTCGTGTCCACGCGCCATCAGCATCGGGCACAGCAGCGCGCCGATGTAACCCTCTACGCCCGTTACCAGTACCTTCATGTGTTATCGCCCCAATACTGCTTGTCTTGCTTGATTTGACCAGGACCGTCAGTCGATGACGGCCACCTCCGGGATCGGCACGACGAATCGGCCACCCCACTCGCGTACGTAAGCCAGCTGCGCGATGATCTCGTCGCGCAGGTTCCACGGCAGGATCAGCACGTAGTCAGGCCGCGCCTCGGCCAGCGCCTCCGGTGGCTTGATCGGGATGCGCGTGCCCGGCAGGTAGCGGCCGTGCTTGTATGGGTTGCGGTCGACAGTGAAATCGACGAAGTCCTGGCGAATACCGCAGTAGTTCAACAGCGTGTTGCCCTTGCCCGGCGCGCCGTAGCCGACGATCGTCTTGCCCTCCTCCTTGGCCTCGATCAGGAACGAAAGCAGGCGCCGCTTGGTCTTGCGCACCTGTTCCTCGAAACCGAGATAGACGGCCATGTCGTCGAAGCCGTAGTCCAGTTCGCGCTGCCGCAGCACTTTCAGGCGCTGGCTCTCCGACTTGCTGTCATCGTCCATGTGCCTGGCGTAGTAACGCAGCGACCCGCCGTGCGTGCCCAGTTCCTCGACGTCGAACAGCGCCAGGCCATTGCGGTTGAGCGTGCGTTCCGCCGACAGCAGCGAGTAATACTGGAAGTGTTCGTGGTAGATGGTGTCGAACTGGTTCGACTCCATCAGCCGCCACAGATGCTGGACCTCGATGGTCAGCACACCGTCCGGCTTCATCAGGATCGCCAATCCCTCGGTGAAATCGTTCAGCGACGGCACGTGCGCGAAGACGTTGTTGGCTGCCACGAGGTCGGCCTGGCCGTGCTCGGCGACGATCTCGCGCGCGCTGTCGACGGTCAGGTAACTGACCTTGGTCGGTACGCCCTTGTCGATCGCGGCCTGGGCGACATTGGCCGCCGGCTCGATACCGAGTACCGGTACCCCGTCGTTGACGAAGTGCTGCAGCAGGTAGCCGTCGTTGCTCGCCACCTCGAACACTTTCGACCCCCGTCCGATAGCGAAGCGCTCGCTGACTGCCGTCACGTAGTCACGCGCATGCTGCACCCAGCTGTCGGAGAACGAAGAAAAGTAGGCATAGTCGTCAAATATCTCGACACCCGACACGTACTCGTCGAGTTGCACCAGCTTGCAGGACTCGCAGACGTAGGCGTGCAGCGGGTAGAACGGTTCCATCAGGTTGGCGCGCTCCTCCGGCACGAAGGACTCGCACAGCGGCGACATGCCCAGGTCGATGAAACTGTGCGTGATCTCCTCGCCACACAGACGGCAGCAGCGTGCCGTACCGGATTCTGCTTCCGCAGCCGGCTGTTCCTTCTTGGCTTCCACTTCTTTAAGACCTCTTGTGACGGCAGCCGATCGCTGTTCATCCACGCATCGGCGCTGGCGCGTCGAACTTTAGCGGCGGAGACTCCCTATGCCTGTCACGGACAACCTTATCCGGCCCGTCAGTAGGCGCCGTCCCGCGCACCCCGCACCGTCGCCAGCAGGAGCCGGATATCCGACAACAGGCTGACGGAGTTCAGGTACTCGACATCGAGTTCGGCGCGTTCATCGAAACCGATGTTCGCCCGGCCCGAGACCTGCCACAGACCGGTGATCCCGGGCTTGCCCGCCAGGCGTGGCAAGTGGCTGCTGTGATAGGTCACCGCATGAAACGACGTCGGCCGGGGGCCGACCAGTGACATGTCGCCCTTGAGGACGTTTATAAGGTTCGGCAGTTCATCGAGGCTGGTACGACGCAGGAACGAGCCAATACGGGTGACACGCGGGTCTTCGATGATCTTGAAATCGGGCGAATCGTCGCCGTGGACATTGTGCTTACGCAGCGATTCCTTCAGTTCCTCGGCGTTCGGCACCATCGTGCGGAACTTGTACATTGAGAAACGCCGACCGAACCTGCCGGTGCGTTGCTGGACGAAGAATACCGGGCCGTCGCCCTGCAGGCGGATCGCGGCGGCTACGGCGATGAACAGCGGACCGGTCAGCAACAGCAGCGCCGAGGCGCCGACGAGGTCGATCAGGCGCTTGCCGACGCGGTAGTAAAGGTCCTTTGACAGCCTGTCCACGTTGACCGGTGAATGTTCCCGCGAAAAGCAGTGGCGCTCGATCTCGAGTCGGAGTTCGAGGTACGACCGACGGCCCATCACGGCATCCGGCAGTTGTTCTTCGACGAGGTGAATGCGCGGCTGTTTGGCCGCGGACGCATCGACGGGCTGACGCTGCCGGATTTCCCCGGCCTGCTGCAATGCAAGTTCTTCATACATTTTCTTGTTTTCCTCGACACAACCTATCTTTATCTTTTGATTACTTTCGACACATGTTTTCTATTATTTCGAGCACCGACATTCCCTGTTGAACCTTCGCGCCCCTGCCCTGGGCTTCGCTCACTGCCGCCAGTTGGGCACAGTAAAATTTGCTGACAGCTTTTTGGTGCCTGCCGGCGGGCGGGCACGGCGGCTCGCGACAGCCCTGTCAGACCGGCCTGGATCGGCTGAACCAACCCTCGCGACGCGGTTGACGAAAGCCCCGGCAGGGCCGTTCAAACTCTTGTTGAAACACAGGTTTAGCTCGAATTCCTGAGCGTGCGCCGACGCCTGGGTTACGCCCCGCTGGCTGTCATTGGCGAATCGCTCACTAGGAACTAGAGTCATGATTTCTTCCTGTTTTCCAACGCCTTAGCTTCTGCTTCAGGCTACGCTGGCCGGCCATCGGCAAGGCCCTGGTAGAGCAGAAGCATTAATCGGGCCATTTTGAATCGCGACCGGCACGTGAGTGCGCCAGACCGAACCGTCGGGAGGGATGCCGGGATGTCCAACCCGGCAGGTTCGCAGTACCCAGGGATTGTGTCCGCGAGCGAGAGGGCCCGGGTAGAAAACGCAATAGGGCCTCCCAAACCCGTACTTTATTTCCGAAATAGCGAGAAACATCCATTCCCGAGAATGCAGTTACTCAATTCGACATAAAAACAGGTTTAGAATTCAGGCCGAAGTGCCGATAGTCCTTACTGACGATAACCAACAGTGGCCAGAACGAGGCCACGCAGTCAAAACATAAAAGTCATGAACAAAACAGAATCTTTGTCACGCTACCGCGCCGCGGTGGCCCTCGTTTACTTCCTGGGAATGCTCACGGTCTCAGGCTGTGCCAATGACCCCAGGATCACGATGGAGCCCAACCAGGAGACGACGATCGAATCGTCGTCGTTCTCATCGTCTGGAGACGGCTTCGACATGCTGTCGGAGTACCGGATGTCGCCGGGTGACCAGCTCGAGATCCTGTTCTCGGTGCAGACCTGGCAGCAGGCCGATCGCTTCGAGATAGCGCTGGGCGACACGGTGGCGGTGAAGTTCCTCAATGCCCCGCAGTACAACGAGACGCAAAAGGTGCGCCCGGACGGCACCATTTCGCTGCCGTTCATCAACTCCGTCAACGCCTCGGGCAAAACCGTCGACGAACTGACCGCCGAACTGAAACAGGCTTACGCCAAGGTATTCCGGGCGCCGGACATCCTCGTGACCGTGCCGGAGTTTCTGTCACAGGTGCGCGAGCTGAAAGACGACCTCGCCACCTCCGACCGAGGCCTGAGTCGCCTGATCCGGATAAGGTCGGATGGCTATGCCACGTTCCCGTGGCTCGGTGACGTCAACGTCGCCAACCGGACGATCGCCGACGTGTCGGCCGAGGTCAACGCGCGCTACGCCGAGATCAGTCCGAGCCTGAAGGCCGACGTGATCCTCGAGGACCACGCCAGTTCCGTCATTTATGTCATGGGCCAGGTCAACAAGCCGGGCGCCTACCCGCTGAACCGGCCAGTCTCGGTGATCGAGGCGATTTCGCTGGCGCAGGGAACCGACAACACCGCCGACCTCGAGCGTGTTGTCGTCATGCGGCGCGGGCCGGAAAAGATCACCGGCAAGATGGTCAACGTCAGCAGCATGCTGAACTTCGAGCAGGGCTCGCAGTTTTTCTTCATTGCCAAGGATGACATCGTCTACGTGCCCAAGCGTCAGCTGGCCTCCAGCGCACAGTTCATGCAGGAACTTCAGCAGTTGTTGCTGTTCAGGGGCTGGGGCGTCAACAACGTAGAGATCAACTGACCGGGTATTCGCGGCCACGCGATCTGGCACCGGCCCGGCGCCGGTGCCATGACAGGCACGAGAAACGGTTCCACCCGCTCGAGCCTGGCCAACCGTCAGTCGCGGCGGATATCGTCCAGGCGAATCGACACCTGCGGGATCTCCGGCTTGGCCGGCGCGTTGCGATCGACGCTGAAGTAACGATGGCCGTTCAACATCGCCGAGATGTCGGCCGTCTGTCCCTTGGCATCCTGCAGGGCGACGCTGTAGACATGCGCCAATACCAGCACACCGATGAGACCTGCCAGCCAGACATGTACGCCCGGCAGGTAGAGCGGACCCAGGATCGGCACGTCACCCATCAGCCAGCCGCTTAGCGCCGAAGCGGCCAACGCCAGCAGCAGCACCAGGTACAGGGGCTTCCACAACGGGTTGTGCGCGAACCAGTTCGGTCTCGGCGCCCTGCCGAACGTGAGGTAGAACAACGCACTGCCCTTGATCGCGTCCCATTCCGACCCGGTCGGCAGCATGTGTTCGAAACGCTCGGCCCCGCTGCCGAAAAAGCCGAGAAACAGGCGTACGGCGAGACCGAACAGCAGCAGGCTCGCAGCCAGGTAATGCACGTCGGCAGCGGCGTCGGCAACCGATGGCGTCTCCGCCACCAGCCAGCCGGTGGCCATCAGGACCAGCGTCGCACCGGCGATCGCCCAGTGCACCAACCGCAGCCAGCCACTCCAGACAGCCACGCGCCTGATCTGTTCTGCCATGCCGATCTCCCCTTCCGGTAAAAAGGCACAGCTTATAACCTCCGTGGACGGAAAGTCGCCATGACGGATCGCAAGCGAGCGTGTCCACCTGCTGCTCGTCAGGCAGTACGGGAATCCAGCCAGTCGACAATGAAGGCCGCGATTGCGGCCGGCTCGTTCAGCGGCAACACCGGGATCGGGACATCCACGCGCGGCGGCGCATCACAGGCCAGTGCGATGACGTTGCCGTCGCTGGCACTGATAAGCGGCTTGTTGCGCGAAGGCCGATGGACCTCGATCTTGGGTATCGCCACGTCGCGAAAGCCCTCGACCAGGACGAGGTCGAGCCGGGCGAGATCGAGCCTGTCGACCAGTTCGGCCAGCCCGGGCTCGGTATGGCCGTCACCCTCGCCGACCCAGAAGGTGCGGTGGGGAGAGGCCAGGACGACCTGCTCGGCGCCGGCTTCGCGCATCCGGTGGGAATCCTTGCCTGGTACATCGATGTCGAAGTCGTGATGCGAATGCTTGATCGCCGCGCAACGCAGTCCGCGGGCTTTCAACAGCGGGATCAGCCGGGTCAGCAAGGTGGTCTTGCCCGTGCCCGAATAGGCGGCGAATCCGAGCAGGGGCACCGGGAAAGTCAGCATAGGGACGGGTTACCGGTCAACGATTGGGCCACAGAATATGCATCGCCGCACCCGGCTTGAGCAAGACGCGGTGCACGAAGTGGCGATAGTCCTCGGCAACGCCACGCTTCAGGATCACGTAGGACAGGGCAATGCCAGGCAACAGGAACAGCGCCAGCCAGGCGCTGCCGTTCTGCGGCAGCACCAGCGCCGCGATACCCAGCAGGTAGAGCGGCCAGCTGAACAGCAGGCCACGAAAGGCGTGCTTGAGGCCCAGCAGCAGCGAGATCAGCCAGCGCCGCCGACGCTGATCCTGCGAACGGTAAAGACTCTCGCAGATGGCGCGCTCGAGATCCCCCTCGACATCGTCGAGGCGGCGACCGATGCCGGCCAGTTCATCGATCATTGGGTGCCGCGAATCTCGGCGATCAGGCGCCGCAGTTCCGGCACGCAGGAACCGCAGTTGGTGCCGGCGTTCAATGCCGCGCCGATCGCCTCGGGTGTCGCCAGGTCCTGTTCGCGTATCGCCCGCGTCAGCGTGTTGATGCCGACACTGAAACACGAGCACACCACGGCACCGGCATCCTGCTGACCCTTGGGCGGCGTGCCACGCAGCAGGCGCGCACGCTCACTGACGTCGATGTGCTCCCGCCGAAACAACTCTGCCAGCCAGTCGCGTGGCGGCAGCCGGTGGTCCGCCCCGATGATGATGACGGCGTCGAGACGACCTTCGACGATACGCGCCGCACGGTAGTTGACCTGGGTCGAATCGTAGAGCTCGCGCCATTCGGCCGCACCACCGTCGTCGCACAGCTGTGCGCGCGCACAGGCGGCCCAGTTGTCAGGCGACATCTCGCCGGCCAGTTCGTAGTGCCACAGGCCGTAGCGTTTGGCCTTCGACCAGTAGGTGGCCTGTTGCGGCATCAGTTCGCAGCGCGAGAGCAGAAAGCCGTACCACTTCGCCCGGTAAGGCGCCACGCGCACCGGTGTGTGCTTGAACTCGGGCTGACCCGACACCGGGTCGACCTTTGGGTTGACCAGGCTGCCGACCCGGGCAGCGGACGCGAAACGGTCGTTCCAGTGCATCGGGGCGAAGACCTGCCCCCGCGGCTGGGCGTCACTGACCTCAACCCGCAGGATGACTTCACCCCACCGGCTGATGACCTTCGCCAATTCACCGTCCGCCAGGCCGAGGCCGGCCGCATCCAACGGGTGCAGGCTCACCGCCGGTTCGCTGACGTGGGCCGACAGGCGGGGCGACTTGCCGGTCCGCGTCATCGTGTGCCAGTGATCGCGGACCCGGCCGGTGTTCAGTACCAGGGGGTAGACGGCATCGGTGTGTATCGCCGGCGGTCGCGGCGTTACCGGTATGAAGTTGGCCCGGCCACTCGCGGTGTAGAAGCGACCGTCGCCGAACATCCGCTTTACGGGTTGCCCCGATGCGGGCAACGGCCATTGCACCGGCAGCATGTCGTCATAGTCGGTCTGCGCCATACCGACGAGCCCGCCAAGATCGAAATCCCGCTGCCCGTCATTCTCGTGAGCCGACAGCCGGGCATGCTCGTCGAACACGTCGGCGACGGTGGCGTAATCGAAACCGCTGAACCCGAGACGGCGCGCGACGGCGGCCAGGATCCACCAGTCGGCGCGCGCCTCGCCCGGGGGCGGCAGGAACGCGCGCTGACGCGAGATGCGCCGTTCCGAGTTGGTCACGGTACCGTCTTTCTCGCCCCAGGTCAGTGCCGGCAGGCGGATGTCCGCGTGCACCTGGGAGTCGGTGCCGTCGATGCAGTCCGACACGATCAGGCATTCGCAACGTTCCAGCGCACGCCGCACCTGCGCGGTGTCGGGCATGCTGACGGCCGGGTTCGTGGCCATGATCCACAGCGCCTTGACCTCGCCGCGCTCGACCGCGCGAAACAGGTCGACGGCCTTCAGGCCGGGGCGATCGGGCACCACGTCCGACTGCCAGAAGCGGCCGACGATATCGCGGTGCCCTGCGTGCTCGAGATCCATGTGCGCGGCCAGCTGGTTGGAGAGGCCGCCGACCTCGCGCCCGCCCATGGCGTTCGG
>JAGRGW010000197.1 GCA_020445315.1 Gammaproteobacteria bacterium | reverse complement strand
ACGGGGTAGCCCTCCCTGGCGCGGCACTACGCGCCGGCCGACGTCAGGTTGTCGAGGGAAACGCGATGACCTTCTTCGCGCGTGGTTCGCAGCCGTGCTTTCGCGCGCGTTCTTCGACCAGTTCGGTGGCCCTTGTGAATTCACCGATCAGCCGACGATGCAGTTCCCGGCTTTCGTCGGCGTAGTAGACGAGTTCGATTGGGCCCGGTTCGTTGAGGTCGTCGCGGTGTTCGTCGTGACGGAATTTCCAGCACAGTTTCATCAGCCTGCCGCCTTCGCCGTCCTGTACCGCGTAAGCCTGGTTGTCGACGAAGATCACTTCCTCGGCGTCGATGACGGCGAGCATCTGCATGCTGCGGATCGGCACGAACACGTGCTCGTACTGGCAGCGGGACAGCATCAATCGACAGCGGTTGTAGAGCGCGGCCGGGATGCTCAACCGCTCGCGCGCGATCTCGTCAGGACGAAAGAATGTCTCAGTCGTGACCTTCAAGCGGTCATTTTCCGGTCGATGGGATGCCGCTGCGGTCAGTCGTCATCCAGCAGATCTTCCGGGTCCCAGCCCAGCGCGCGGGCGCGTGCGACGGCGGCATCGTAGATCCGTTGGTGTTTTTCGGCGAGTTCGGGGGGCAGGTTGCAGACCAGGTGGCCGTACTTGTCCCATTCGTCGGTGACCTTGGCGTACAGGGCCTCGATGCCCTGGACCGTCCACCCCTCGCAGGTCTCGTTCTCCGGGATCAGGCCAAACAGCCAGGCGTCCCGGATGACGTTGCCCGTCGGGTTCATCGCGCCCTTCTCGTCCTTGTCGATACCCACGTACTTGCGGTTGTTCATGCTCAGTTCTTCCGGTCGAGAACGCCTTAAAGCACCAGTTTACCGAATCTCGCGCCGGCCCTGAATCCCGGATGTGTGGGCGACGATTTCCCTGCTGCGATTAATGCATTCGATGGTTGGCGCGGTACCCATTGGCTATAGACCGGTGTCTATGTCGGCAAGCCCGAATTGCAATTTCAGTCCACCAGGGCCCTGGGCTAACTTTCGCACTACCGGCAGTCGTGAATCCCCGATAGCGGAATCACGGTGGGTATCGACGATCAGGTGGACGAGGAGAAGAAGGGGATGCAAATGGCCAGCAAGACAGCGACCGACAGCGTGGATGTAAATCGCGCTCTGGGTAAGATCGGGCAATGCCTGCGCAAGGGGTGTTTCATCTGCATCGAACACACCTCGTCGATGGCGCCGAGATTTTCGCCGTGGCAGGTCTGGGGGCAGGCCCAGTGCTTCGACGGCGACACTGACCAGATCGTTACCGAGATATCACTGTGCCGCGAGGCGCACGTCGATCATCACATCCGGCTGAACATCAACGACTACAGTTGCCACAGCCGCTTCTCTGCCGTGGTCCACAGCCCGGCTGCACGGAAAGACTGACCTGGTCCCGGTCCGATTTCGCTGACGCGGGCGCCGCGCCGCGGACACGGTCCGTCAGGACTTCCGGTTTCGCTGCCGCGCTGACGCCTTCGTTTTCTTCAGGTGCTTGGCCAGGTTCGGCCAGACCGACTCCATGTGCTTGCGCATTCGCGGCTCCATGTCGAGCGCAAACTGCAGGAACGCCTCGGCCACCAGCGACAGTTCCTTGCTCTTCGGCAGGACGATGTACCACTGCCGCAGGATAGGGAAATTTTCGACGTCGAGAATCGCCACCGGTCCGTCGGGGCCCTCCAGTGTCAGCGTATGCAGCGACAGCACCGACAGGCCGAGCCCGCCGACGATTGCGTGCTTGATCGCCTCGTTGCTACCCAGTTCCATGCGGACGCTCGGGCGCATGCCGATTTCGTCGAATACCTTGAGTGTCGTGTCGCGGATACCGGACCCGGGCTCACGCAGGATGAACGGTTCCTGGGCGATACGTGACAGGGGAATGTTCTTCTGTCCGACCAGTGGATGGTCGCGCGGCGCCATGACAACGAGGGGGTTGGGCGCAAACGGAAAGGCCTCGACGTTGAGCTGGTCGGCTGGCGCCTGGCCCATGATATAGAGGTCGTCCTCGCTGGCGTTGATGCGCTCGATGATGCGGTCGCGGTTGGATACTTTCAGCGCGACCTCGATGCCCGGGAACTGTTTGCAGAACTCGCCCAGCACTTCCGGTGCGAAATACTTCGCCGTCGTGATGACGCCGAGACGCAGGCGTCCCCGTCGGATACCCTTCAGGTCCGCGACCTTCATCTCGAGGTTGGCGAGTGTCTCGAAGACCTTGCGACAGGACTGGTAGAGCTCCAGGCCTGCTTCGGTCGGCCGCACGTTGCGCCCGACGTGTTCGAACAGTGGCAGGCCCAGCGAGTCGGCGAGCTTCTTCACCTGCATCGACACGGTCGGCTGGGTGAGGAACAATTCCTCGGCCGCACGCGTGAAACTGCCGAGACGAACGATCGCCTCGAATACCTGCAATTGTCGCAAGGTGGCGTGTCGGATCAGGTAATCCGGCATCGCCGCCGGTGGCGTGTAAGACTGCTCGCTGTAGGGCGGCATTCGATCTCCCGTTCAGGCATGGACGGTTTTGCGGCGCGGCGCGCGTGCCTGATCCCGATTCTAATCGCAAAACCACGCCTGGCTTCACCAACCATGTTATCGCCAGTGGCATACGGCCTGCGCGGCCCCGGCAGGCCTGCAGGCAGGCCGGTCGTGTCAATGGGCGGACCGTTGCAGTGCCGTGGTGGCGGGCCTGTCCACAGCGTTCTCGAGCACGAAGCGCTCGAACTGTTCCAGCGGCAACGGTCGACTGAACAGGAAACCCTGGCCGAGGTCGCACCCTTCGTTCAGCAGGAAGCGCCTTTCCTTGTCGTCCTCGATACCCTCGGCAACGACACGATGGCCCAGGGCGTGGGCCATCGCAATGATGGCCCTGACGATGCTGCGTTGGTCTTCGCGCCCGATACAACCGCGGACGAAGCTGCGGTCGATCTTGAGCTTGTCGAGCGAAAAATGGCGCAGGTAGTTCAACGACGAGTAGCCGACGCCGAAGTCGTCGAGCGCTACGGAGACACCCATCTCGCGGAGTTGCTGCAGTTCGTCCTGCACGGTCTTGGCCGATGCCATGATGACCGTCTCCGTGAGTTCGAGTTCGAGACGGCAGGGCTCGAGTCCGCTCTGGTGCAGCGTGTCGCGAACGCGTTCCGAAAGCTGTCCGCTCTCGACCTGCAGGGCGGACACGTTCACGCTGATGCGAAGTTCCGACATCGGTCCGTCGCGCCAGCGGCGCGCAACCCTGCACGCCTCACTCAGTACCCAGTCACCGATCGGCAGGATCAGGCCGCTGGTCTCAGCGACCGGTATGAAGTCGCCGGGAGGGACCAGTCGGCCGGTCTCGGCATCGCGCCAGCGGACCAGGGCCTCTGCCCCGACCACGCGGCCGTCGGCGAGATCGAGTATCGGTTGCAGGTGCAGTTCGAATGCATCCTGTCCGATTGCCTGGTGCAGCTTGCGCTCGATCTGCATGCGTCGCAACGCTGCCGCGTTCATGTCGGGGGCGAAGAACTGGTAGTTGTTCTTGCCCGAGTGTTTGGCGTGGTACATCGCCAGGTCGGCGTGCTTAACGAGGTCGGCCACCGTGTCGCCGTCATGCGGGAACAGTGTGATCCCGATGCTGGCGCCGACGAAAAACTGCTGCCTGTTGATCACGAAGGGCTCGCGCAACTGTTCGAGTATCCGCTCTGCGACCGTGGCTGCATCGGCCGGTTCTCGCACGACCGGCAGCAGGATCGTGAACTCGTCACCACCGAGTCGGGCGACCATCTCGCCGGGTGCGCCGCGACTGACGCCAACAACGTCCTGCGAACGCAGTGCGGTCAGCAGGCGCTCCGAGAACTCTTGCAGGAGTTCGTCGCCGGCATGGTGACCAAGCGTGTCGTTGACGTTCTTGAACTCGTCGACATCGAGAAAAAGCAGGACCAGGGTGTCGCCTCGTCGCTTGGCGAAGGCCAATGCCTTGTCGAGGTATTCCTGGAACAGGCGCCTGTTTGGCAGGCCGGTCAGACTGTCGTGGTCGGCCAGGAACCGGGCCTGTTCGTGCGATTCCGCCAGGTGACGCGCCATCCGGGCAAAGGCCTGGGTCAGCCCGGCCATCTCGCTGCTGCCGCTCTCCGGGGCGATCTGTCCCAATTGACCCCGACCGATCTGGTCGACGACCGCCTGCAGCCGCCGCAGTGGCTGCAGGACGAGGCGGCGCAGCCCTGCGAACAGCACGGCTGAAAAAAGCACGATCGTGAGGATCGTCGTGAACACGATCGTGATGCGCAACGGAGCCGTGGCCGACTCGATCACGGAGGTCGGCAGGGCGCCGTAAAGGATCAGCCCCTGGCCCAGTTCGCGTCCGCCCAGGTAGGCCTCGGTTCCCAGCCATTGCAGTCGACCGGTCACGTTTCCAGCGGCGGCCCTCGATAGCAAGTGGCGGTCCGCCTGCGCAAGCACCGTTGCCGGCGCCGCGTCTCCGAGCAGCAGCCGGCCGGCATCGTCGGTCACGAACAGCTTGCCTTCGTCGCCCAGCAGCGGTTGTGCGACCTGTTGATGCAGGTGACCGAGCCGAACGGTGATAACGAGGAAACCGCGCAGCAGCGGCTTCGCCACGATCGGGTCGACGCCGCTGTCACGCAGGCGTACGGCGCGTCCCGCGTAGAGAGACAGTTCCCCGTTGTCGGGATTGAGGCCGAACATCGACGCGGCCTCATCGCCGCTGGCAGCCAGTTTGCGCAACAGCGGGTGCGCCGCGTCGAACGGTTGGGCGGTGTCATCGTGGTCGACGATGCGGCGGGCGGCCTCGTACCCGTCCGGCAGGATGAAGCGCAGCTCGTAGTAGTCCGGGTAGGCGTTCTGGTAGCCGGCGAATGCCCGCAGCAACGGCCTGTGCAGCAAGCGGTAGCGTTCGGCCTCGTCCTCGACCAGGGCATACTTTTCGAGCAGGTAGCCCGATGCAAACAGCGTGGCGTTGGCCTCGGCCGAACGCACTTTCGCCTGTACCTGCAGCGCCAGCTGGTCGAGCAGCGTGTTCATGCGGCTGACCTGGGTACGCTCGATGTTGCCCCGCAACTGGAAGAATGCCGCGCTGCCGATCGCGACCAGTGCGGCGCACACCAGTGGTATCAGCATCAGCAGCAACTTGCTCTGCAGTCGCACCTGAACCTACTCCACCACGGCGGTGAATGTCTCGTTGTAGAGCCGTTCGACCCGGGGCGGCAAGCGGCTGTAGTACTCGGAATGGACCAGACTGTCGACATCGGGGTAGACGACGGGGTCATCCGTAAAGGACCGTGGCAGGCGCGACTCGGCGGCCCTGTTCGGGGTCGCGTAGTGAACGTACAGCGCGTTCTCGGCGGCGACCTCCGGCCGGTTGAGGAAATTGATGAATGCTGCGGCGAGGTCGCGGTTGCCGGACCGCTGCGCGATCGTCAGGTAGTCGACCCAGATCCCGCCGCCTTCCCTTGGCAGGACGAAATCGATTTCCGGATGGTATTGCTGCAGCGTCCGGACGTCGCCGTTGAACAGCATGCTGGCGACGGCATCACCCGTGACCAATGCCGAGTCTTGGTCGAGCGATACGTAGGAATAGCTCCTGACATGGGGGCGCTGCGCGAGCAGGCGCTTGCGTGCCTGCGCCAACTGGTCGGGGTCCGTGCTGTTCACCGATGCCCCCAGGCTCTTCAGGGCGGCCGAAAGCAGGTCACGTGCCGAGTCGATCATCAGGATCCGGCCGTGCAGGGCTGCACGGGGTTCCAGCAGGTCGTTCCAGCTGCTGATGGGGCCGCCGGCGAGGTCTTTCCTGTAGCCGATCCCCAGGGTTCCCCAGAAATACGGCACGGCATACTGCTCGGCGGCATCGAACGCCGTGCGCCAGCGTCGATGGATCAGCGCGAGATTGGGTATGTCGGTGACGGCAAGCGGCGCCA
>JAGRGW010000196.1 GCA_020445315.1 Gammaproteobacteria bacterium | reverse complement strand
GAGTTCAACCGCGGCATGTGGACGATCGGCTACACCGGCCAGAGCCCGGAGCGTCTGAAACTGCACCAGCAGCACTGGGGCACGTTCGACTACACCACCCTGAAAGCCGAAGGTGGACCGGCGGACGGCGACTTCTACGGCATGCCGTGGCCGGCATGGGGCACCCCGGAGATGAAACACCCGGGCACGCCCAACCTGTATGACACCAGCATGCCGGTCGCCGAAGGTGGCCTGACGTTCCGCGCGCGCTTCGGCGTCGAACGCAACGGGGTCAGCCTGCTCGCCAGCGACAGCTACTCGGCCGGTTCCGAGATCAAGGACGGCTATCCCGAGTTCAGCGCGGACCTGTTGAAGAAGCTGGGCTGGTGGGACGACCTGACCGAGGATGAAAAGGCACTCGCCGAGGGCAAGAACTGGAAAACCGACCTGTCCGGTGGCATCCAGCGCGTCGCGATCAAGCACGGCTGCGCACCGTTCGGCAACGCCAAGGCACGTACCGTCGTCTGGACATTCCCGGATCCGGTGCCGATCCATCGCGAACCGCTGTATACCAACCGTCGCGACCTGGTCGAGCAATACCCGACCTACGAAGACCGCAAGTCGTTCTGGCGCCTGCCTACCCGTTACGCGTCGGTACAGGCCAAGGATCATTCGAAGGAATACCCGATCATCCTCACCTCCGGGCGCCTGGTCGAGTACGAGGGCGGCGGCGACGAATCCCGTTCGAACCCATGGCTGGCGGAACTGCAGCAGGACATGTTCGTCGAGATCCACCCGCGCGATGCCAACAACGCCGGTGTCAGGGATGGCCAGGACGTCTGGGTCGAGGGCCCGGAGGGCTCGAAGATCAAAGTGAAGGCCATGGTGACGCGTCGCGTTGCCGCTGGCGTGGCATTCACTCCGTTCCATTTCGGTGGTCACTTCCAGGGAGCCGACCTGCGCGGCAAGTATCCGGGCGGTTGCGACCCGTACGTACTCGGCGAGGCCTGTAACACGGCCATGACCTACGGCTACGACTCGGTGACGCAGATGCAGGAAACCAAGTGCACGCTCTGCCGCATCTACAAGGCTTGAGGAGGATAACCCAATGGCAAACATGAAGTTCTACTGCGATGCCGAGCGCTGCATCGAATGCAATGCATGCGTCACCGCGTGCAAGAACGAGAACGAGGTCCCCTGGGGGGTGAACCGTCGCCGCGTCGTCACGATCAAGGACGGCGAGCCCGGCGAGCGGTCCCTGTCGGTGGCCTGTATGCACTGCTCCGACGCGCCCTGCGCGGCGGTCTGCCCGGTCGACTGCTTCTACACGACCGAAGACGGCCTCGTGCTGCACGACAAGGATATCTGTATCGGTTGCGGCTACTGCTTCTACGCCTGCCCGTTCGGCGCGCCGCAGTTCCCGGAGTCCGGTGCGTTCGCGTCACGCGGCAAGATGGACAAGTGCACCTTCTGTGCGGGCGGCCCGGCCGAGACCGGCTCTGCCGCGGAGCATCGCAAGTACGGGTCCAACCGGCTGGCCGAGGGCAAGCTGCCGCTGTGTGCTGAGATGTGCTCGACCAAGGCGCTGCTGGCAGGAGACGCCGACGTCATCTCCGACATCTACCGCATGCGCGTCGTCAATCGCGGCGCCTCGGTTTTGGACTGGGGTGTCAACTACGACAAGGCCAGTCTGCGCCAGTCCAAGGGAATGAAGGGTAAGGTGAGCAGCAAGGGCTGATCTCACCGTTGCCGGGGCGGCGCCTGGTCGCCCCGGCGGTTTTTCCAGCGAATCCGCACGCTCACAAGACCAACCGAAGGAAGCCGTAATGACCCAATCTCCGACGCGCCACCATCGCTCCTGGTGGCTGGTTTGTATCCTGGCTTTCACCGCGCTGTGGGCGTCGTCGGTGCCCGCGCAGCCCGCCCCCCCGCCGGCTGCGTCGCCGATCATGGTGCCGAACCCGTCGACAGACCTGTGGCGCGCGGTACGCCAGCGCGAGGCCGCGGTTGCAGGAAGAACCCAGGTGCAGGGGGTGCAGACGGGGGTCCTGATTCAGAAGAGCGGAGAAGACTTCCGCAACTACCGCCGCGAGGATTTCATCGGCCCCGCCGGCATGGTACTCGGCGGCGCAGCGGTCCTGGTCCTGCTGTTCTACTTCGCAAGAGGTGAAATACCGATCCCCGACGGCCGCTCGGGCAAGAAAATACGGCGTTTTCCCGACTTCGACCGGGTCCTCCACTGGTTCACGGCAATCCTGTTCATCTTCCTCGCTCTGACCGGGCTCACGCTGCTGTTCGGCCGCTTCTTCCTGCTGCCGGTGATCGGCCCCGAGGCCTTCGCCGTCATTGCCAGCGCATGCAAGGAGGGACACAACCTGTTCGGCCCACTGTTCCTGTTTTCCGTGCTCGGCATGCTGATCCGCTGGGGCAGTCGCAACCTGCCGCACGCCTATGACCTGAAGTGGATCCTCAAGGGTGGCGGCATCATTGGCACCGCGCACGTCAGCGCCGGCTTCTTCAATGCCGGCGAGAAGATCTGGTTCTGGTCTGTCATTCTGCTCGGCGCCACGGTCACGGCGTCGGGCCTGGTCCTGCTGTTCCCGGTGTTCGGCCAGGCACGCGAGATCATGCAACTGGCGCTGGTGGTACACGGTATCGTCGCCGTGCTGTTCATCGCCGGCTCGTTTGGCCACATATACATCGGTACGCTGGGTACACAGGGCAGCCTCGAGAGCATGACCACCGGGTACGTCGACGAGAACTGGGCCCAGGGTCACCACGACCTCTGGCACAAGCAGGCCACCGGCGCGCAGGCCAGCAGCGGCGCTGCAACCGACAAAAAAACACACGTTACGGCTGAGCCCGGTGCGGCAGCCGTCGAACGCACCTAAAGGACGTCAAGGAGAACGCAATGGGTTTCGGCGACTTTGTGGATGGTCCGTTTTGGTACTTTTCGCTGGCGGTGTTCGTCGTCGGCGTCTCGTGGCGTCTTTACGGCATGCTTTCCCTGGCATCCCACGTGGATCTCAGTGCGGCGCGGGGCTCGGCAGCAACCGGTGCCCTGAAAGCCAACCTGGTACGCTTCTTTCCGCGCTCCGCCCTCGGCAAGCTGCTCAGGCTGCCGGTCGTCGCCGGTTACCTGTTCCACGTCGGCCTGTTCGCCCTGCTGTTCTTCGCGGCGCCACATGTCGATTTCTACCGCGAGCGGATCACCGGGTTCGGCTGGTCGGCGATGCCCACCTGGGCTTTCATCCTGGCGTCGGAAGCGGCGTTTCTCGGCCTGATGTTGCTGGTACTGCACCGCATGATGCACCCGGTGACGCGCACGATCTCGCGAAGAGGTGACTACATCGGCTCCTGGCTGATCTTCATCGTCATGCTCACCGGTTGCCTGGCGTTGGCCCGGACCTACGAACCCCTGCGGATCCTGCATTTCTTCACAGCTGAACTGCTGCTGATCTACTTCCCGTTCAGCTCACTGATGCACACCTTCAGTTTCCCCTTCAGCCGCGGCTTCAACGGCGCGCATTACGGCCGCCGCGGTGTCCCGGCCTGAGGCCGTCCGATCAGCTGCCCTACCCGACAATGACGACAACGGGAGTCCATCATGGCCATTGATATGAACGTGTTCAGGGGGTTCGCCGAGCAGATCAAGATGCTGCCGCAGATGGCGCAGCCGACGGACTGCCCCGACGGCGAGCGGGTCTCGCGCGCCAAGGCGGTCTTCAGGGAGAAACTCGATCGTTCCAAGGCCACGTACCTGGAATCTTGCGTCCACTGCGGACTCTGTGCCGAGGCCTGCCAGTTCTATATCCAGACAGAAGACCCGAAGCTGACCCCGATTCACAAGCTGGACCTGTTGACGCGTTTCTACCGTCGGGAGATGGCGCCGATGCGCTTCGTTTACCGGCTTTTCGAACCGGACATCACGGCCGAGGACCTCGAGGAAACACAACACCTGGTTTACGACAGCTGCACCGAGTGCGGACGCTGCGGCGTCGCCTGCCCGATGGGGATCGACATCGCCTCGATGGTCAACGTCACCCGCCAGGGCCTGGCCGAGGCCGGCCTGATCCCGGCCGGGCTGCGCGCCGTCGAACAGGAACAGGGCAGTCGAGGCACGGTATTCGGTGTCGGCCCGGAGCAGCTGCGGGGGGCAGTCGAGGCCCTGCGCGCCAAGGGACTCGACGTACCGATCGACAAGGACAAGGCCGATATCCTGGTTTTGAGTTCGACGATAGACATCCTGCTGTTCAAGGACGTGTTCGAGGCGACCGTGAAGGTCATGAACCACCTGGGCGTCGACTGGACGATACACAGCTGCGCGTTCGAAGGTGCCAATTTCGGCATGCTCTCGGGCTACGAGGAGGTGCAGCGGTCGGCCTCCGAACGCATTACGTCGCAGGCGATCCAGCTAGGTGCCAAGGTAGTGATCGTGCCGGAGTGCGGACACGCCTATCCGGCTCTGCGCTGGGAAGGCGCCAACGAACACGGCGAGCCACTGCCGTTCGAGGTCATGGCGATATCCGAGTTCCTGGGCCGCGAAGTAGCCGAAGGCAGGCTGCATCTGGAACCCATCGGCCGCAAGAAACACGTCACCTACCACGACCCGTGCAAAGTGGGTCGGCACGGCGGGGTGTTCAAGGAACCGCGCGCCGTTTTGGACGCACTCGACCTGCGCAGGACTGAGATGCCGAAAAACCGGCTCAACAATTTCTGCTGCGGTGGCGGAGCCGGCCTGTTCGTCATGGAGGGCGCCACCGAGATGCGTAATGCCGCATTCGATCTCAAGCGAATGCAGGTCGAGGAAACCGGTGCGGAATCGATCGTCACCGCGTGTGGCAGTTGTCGCGTCAACCTGATGGCCGGCGCGGACCGGACGCAGTGGCCGATGCCGGTCGAGAGCCTCGTCGAACTCGTGGGCAGCCATCTCAAGAAACCGGCTGACTGAGACCTGGGTTAGCGGGGCCAGTTCCAACCGGGTACCCGAAACGGGACGTCGGCGCTTTAACGGGTCGCGTTGAGCGGCCGACGTCGGTCGCGAAAACCTTGTTCGTAACGCGCGGTGCCGTTGCTTGGCGCGCCGTTGACGTGACTTTTCGCGTTAAGATCGGGGCCGTAGTATCCCGGAACACGCACCCGACCATGCCGTTCGGTATCTTCGTTCATTTACTCGCCGTACTGTCCCTGCTCGCCATGCCTGCCGCCGCCGACCATTGTGTTGTCGTCCGCTACCAGCACATCGACGACGACACGCCCGGTGTGAGCAGTGTCACACCGCAACAGTTCCAGCAGCACCTCGACTACCTGTTGGAAAACGACTTCAGCGTGTTGGAACTCGAAGCGGTTGTCACAGCACTGAGAACCGGATCCGGTGTGCCGGCGCGCTGCGTCGCGCTCAGCATCGACGGGGCCTTCGAGTCAGCCTACGAGGAGGCATTTCCCCGGACCCGGCGTTATGGCTTCCCATTGACCGTGTTCATCAGCAGCGAAGCCGTCGATGCCGGTCTCGACGGCCAGATGACCTGGCAGCAGATGCGCGAGATGCAGGCGGCAGGGGTCTCTTTCCAGAGCCTTGGGCACTCGCATCACCACCTGGTCCGTCGCGACACTGACGAATCCCTGGATGACTGGCAACAGCGGGTCGCGTTCGATATCCAGCTGGCACAGAGCCGCATCGAAGACGAGCTCGGAACAAGGCCCACGCTTTTTGCCTACCCTTATGGCGAATACAACGAGGCCTTGCAGCAGCTGGTCGAGTCAATGGGACTGACGGGCTTCGGCACGCAGGCCGGCGCCCTGTGGCCACAGGCCGACTTCACCGCCCTGCCGCGCTTTCCATTGGCCAGTTTCGGCGCGCAACCACGGCCGTTCGCGAAGAAGGTGAACGCCCGGCCACTGCCGATCGCGGGGGCCTTTCCGACCGACCCGGTCGTACCGCTCGACGACTGGCAACCGACGCTGACGCTGGTATTCCAGCCGCTGGCCATCGATCACCCGCGGCTGCGCTGCCGCCTGAACGGCGCACCGGGCATGATCTACCAGTGGCTCGAACAACCGGAAAACGCCGTGGTCGTCTCGCCCCGTGGTCGCCTGCGCACCGGCCGCAACCGGGTCGACTGCACTCTGCCGCTCACGGACGACGGTGGACTTGGCTGGTACAGCCACCTGTGGATTCGACGCGACGACGACGGCGGCTGGTACCGCGAGGCATATGACCCGCTGCGGGTCAGCGATCCGGTTGCTGACCCGGTTCCGGCAGCGCCTCCGGTTGCTGCTCCGGCTCCTGTTCAGGTTCCTGATCCGACATCTGCACCAATGCCTGCTCCGCCAGGTCAAGAATTTCCCGCAGGTAGTCCAGTCGAGCCAACGACACATTGATCTTGTCCTGCAGTTCGACATCGGGCTCGCCGCCAAGCATGTGCAGCATGTCTTCGAAGAAGAATACGTAGAAGCTGTCGACGAACCGGATGCGGCGCCGGTTGTCCATGACGAGATTGTCGAGGCCGTAGAGGTCGATGACGCGGGGATTGGGCCCTTCGCGCCAACGCCTTGCCTGGTCCAGAAAACGTCGCAGCTGGTCGCGCGCGATCGGGCTGTCTCGCAGCAACCCGATCGCCTCTTCGCGGTTCCTCGGATTGGCGATGTTGAACCAGATGTTGACCGCGCGGGCGAGCACAAAGAGATTGGGCTTACCGTTGATACGCGAGATCACGAACAGCGCCGCCGGCACCATCTTTCCCATGGCATCGCGCAGCAGGCCGTACTGCTTGGCCAGGATTCGCGCATCAGCATCGTGATACTGGTCCAGCGGGAACTTGATAACGAACTCGGTATAACCCTCGTCGCTGTCATCGGCCAACTGCTTGTACGAACCACGCCAGACCTGGCAGTGATTCCCGGTCGTCGATACCAGCGTCGCACGTCGGCAGTCAGGGCTCAGACAGGCGATATCCAGCGCCGGCTTGTCCTCATCCTTGCCGTCGAGGGTGTCCTCGTCACTCATGCAGCACCTCAGACGTCACCCTCGCCGGTGTCGAATCCGACGTACTCGGCTACGAAGCGACGGTATCCGTTGCGCATGAAGGCATCGAACGTCCACGGAGCGCGCGTCAGCAGGTGACGAAAAACAGCGCGGACCACGTAGGCCTGGGCAGCGATCCTGCCACCGGCTGTATCAACCTCGACGGCAACACGTTCGTACATCTCGCCCTCGAACTCGTCGAGCCGACGGACCGCCGACGGCCCCAGGTCGGGATAGAACAGGCCGGACACGCTCTCGCCTTCGGCCGGCACGATCCCGGGATAGGTCTCGTCGACGATGGTGCCGCGGAAATAGCCATCCAGGCGAGCCGGCATCGCGGTCCCCGTGTGGCCGCTGGCACGCTGCATGATGTCCGGCGCCATCAGGCTGCCGTAAACGAACAGGCCGGTCATTGCCCCTGTCATTCTCGATCCCGTCGGTAGCTGTCAGACAACATGGCGCCAGAGCACCAAAACACGCCTACCGCTGCGACCTTCGTCGTCCGCATCGAGGCTATCTCGAATCGGCCGCACCGGCCTTTCAACGTTACGGTGACCGCGCTGCGCCGTCCAGCGCAGCGTCCGGTCGTGGCTTGCCTATTCGAGGTCGTCGATATTCGTCGGCATATGCGGCGAATCGATCTCGCCCGCGTTCACCACTTCCTCGCGGCTGTGGGCGACCGCCAGTTTGTAGGGCAACTTGCACTGCAGCGTCGACATGGCCTCGAGGAAGGCTTCCGCCTGCGGCGTGAGGAACTTGCCGCGTCGCGTGACCGCGCCGTAGGTTCGCCGCGGGAAGTAGTCCTCGAGCGGGATGACGGCGAGCTTTTCCTTCCCGGTCAGGCAGATCTCGTTGACGATGGAGATGCCCATGCCCTGCTCGACGTAGCGCTTGATGACCTCCCAGCCGCCGGCTTCCAGCACCACGTTGTACGGTACGCCGTGCTGCTCGAACACCAAGTCGACCGTGCGCCAGTGGTTCAATTGACGCGGCGGCAGGATCAGGCCGTGCGGGCTGATGTCTTCGAGCGTGACCTTGTTGCGACGCGCCAGCGGGTGGTCGAGCGGCACGATCAGCACCTGCTCAAACGAGAACAACGGGCGGTATTCGAGATCCGACTGGCCGTCGACCATCGGTCCGACGGCAAAATCCGCCACGTCGGAACGCAACTTGGCCAGGCCGTCGCGGCCGGTTTCGTTCAGGAGTTTGATGTGCACACCCGGGTGACGCTCCTTGAAGCAGGTCACGAACTCGGGCAACAGGTAGAGGATGGTGGATTCGCCGGCGACGATGGTCAGTTCGCCGCCATCGAGGCGGCCGCTCTTGCTGGCGAAGGTCTGGGCGAGGTTGTCGATGCCCTCGAGCAGCGGCTTGGCGATTTCGTACAACAGTTCGCCATCCGGGGTAATGCGGATCTGCGGTCCGTGCCGCTCGAAAACTATTACATCAAGTTCTCTTTCCAGAGCCTTGATTTGCAGGGATATAGTGGGCTGGGTCAAGAACAGTTTTTCAGCGGCACGCGAAATATTCTTGGTTTCGACGGTCTTGCAGAATGCCCGCAACTGCTTCAGGCGGTTCTGCTTGTAACTGGGGGGGGAAATACTCACTCTTTACTCTCCATCCATTCGGGACTCATTGCGCCGTTCTTGATCTCATTCGACTCTACGGTCGCCGAACGGTCGCTCTATTGCCCTGGTCATCGATGCGCACGCTGTGCATGGCTGCAACGCTCGCAGGAAGTTTGCCTCCTAAACCTTTTTAAATTAGCCCATAAACGTGGTTTTGGCTCGGCAGAATCCAATGGTAATCGGTCTGCCTGCAAGACCCGTATCTCTCGTTCGGGGCCAAAAAATGGGCGCCCGGTGAGGGCGCCAAAAAAATAGCAGAGGGGGCAGATTCCTCTGCCAGGAGGGTTCTTGGAGTCTTCAGTGGCTCGTGAACAGCCCGCCGTTGACCGGAATATTGGCCCCGGTGGTGTAGCCATTGCCTTCGCTGGCCAGCCAGGCGACCGCGTTGGCGATCTCTTCCGGCTTGCCCATGCGACGCATCGGCACGCTGTTGACGATGGCCTCGAGCACGTTCTCCGGCATGGCCGAGGTCATGGCCGTCGCGATATATCCCGGCGACACGGTGTTGACCGTGATGCCCTTGGCGGCGGTTTCCAGTGCAACGGCCATCGTGAAACCGTGCATGCCGGCCTTGGCCGCTGAGTAGTTGGCCTGTCCGAACTGGCCACGCTGACCGTTGACCGAGGCGATGTTGACGATACGTCCCCAGCCCTTGTCGAGCATGCCGTTCAGTACATGGCGCGTGACATTGAACGCGCTGTCCAGGTTGGTGGCCATGACCGCCTTCCAGTTTTCTTCCGGCATCTTCTTCAAGACACCGTCGCGCGTGATGCCGGCGCAGTTGACGAGGATGTCAACCGAACCGTGCTTGCCTGCGATCTCGCCAACTGCACGCTCGCAATCCGCGAAATTCGAAACATCCATTGCAGCCAGGTCGATCTCGAGGCCCTGGTCTTTCATTTCCTTCTGCCAGGCTTCGGCGGCCTCTTTCTCGGGCGGGAAGTAACCAGCCACCACGGCATGCCCCTGGCTGGCCAACTCGGCGCAGATCGCCGAACCGATTCCACCGTTACCACCGGTAACCAAAGCAACACGTTTCGTCATCTTTTATCCTCCGTTGTGATTAATCTGACTTAGTTTGTCAGTTATTTGAGATTTTGTAAGTAAGCCGGGGTGGCCTGTCCGGCCAACCCCGGTCAAAAGCCGGTCAAGCGGCTTTCTTGGTAGCCAGCACGCTGACTTTTTCGACGCTGTCGTTGGTGTACTTGACAGCTTCTTCGACCATGCCGTTCCACTCGTCACGGACACCGGCCAGCATTTCGGCGGTCTCGCGGATGTTGGCCAGGATCTTTTCGTTGCAGCCTTTTACCAGCTCGTTCTGAGCAGCCAGGGCTTCTTTGTAGTCTTTCGCGGTGGTCAGCACTTCGTACTGCTTCGCGCTCGACTCCAGGCAGGAATTGAAAACTTCAGCCTGCTTGGCAGCGATCTTTTCGAAGGTAACCATGTTCAGGTCGCTCAGGCGCTTGGCCGAAGCGAACATGTTCTCGTTGAACTCGTTTACCATATCCATGAATTCTTTTTGCATGACAGTTGTCTCCCAGGACGATTTGAATGAAGAATTGTGCAGCGCAACAATGTTGCAGTGCACAATATCGACCCTGCAGGGCGGTTGTCAAGCCCTTTTTCGAAAAAATTTTGCGCAGCGCAGCATTTCCAGATTCACCCACTGTTTTGACAGGTTTTCCTATGCCGTTACCGCCCCCAGAGAAACGCGAACCGGTGCACACGAGGCGCATCGAATGCAACGGCTATCGTCGTGAGGACGGCTTGTGGGATATCGAAGGCAGCCTGACAGACACCCGTGCCGAGGAACTGGAAACCTTCGGCCGCGGCCGCATCGCGCCCGGTGAGCACCTGCACGAGATGTGGATCCGCATGACGGTGGACTGCCACCTCGAAGTGAAATCACTCGAAGCCAGGACCGTTCACGCGCCCTACCCGACATGCCCCGATTTTCCCGACCGCTTCGGCAAACTGGTCGGTCAGCGTATCGAACCGGGCTGGACGGCGAAGGTCCGGCTGTTGCTGGGCGGGCGTTGGGGTTGTACCCACCTGGTCGAACTGCTCGGACCACTGGCGACCACCGCGGTACAGACCGTCTACGCGTGGCGTGGCGAGACCGGCGCTCACCTGGACGACACCGTGGCGCCGCCGGAAGACTTCATCAATACCTGTCACGCGCTGGCAGACGGCTCGGAGGTGGTGCAAAGACTCTGGCCGAAGCACGAGGTCGTCGACGACACGAATTGAAGTCGCCGGCGACCTGGCATGGAACCCGTGCCCGCCGCTCAGAGCCCAACGCGGCACCCCGGACCGCCACCCCCGCGATATGATGTGATGGTGCGGATCCTTCCGACGCGACGTTGGGCACAGCCCGAACAACAGGTGGCGAACCAGAACCATGACCCCCGGTTACCTGTCGATCGAGACCAGCGAGTCGCATCCGAACCTGGTGCGACTGATCGTCAGCCGTGAACAGCCGGACCCGGAGCCGGCGCTGCACGGCGACCGCCGGATCCGTTACATCGCGCGCTTCAACGACAGCGAGGCGAGCCTGATGCACCTGCACGAACTGCTGAAACGCAGGCTCGTCGACCCGGACACCCACCTCTACCGGGCCAGTTACGAGCAGGCGATTGCGGCGGCCGATTCACTCGATCTCCGACACCAGGCCCTGTACCTGGATTGTGATCTGGACGACGCACAGCGACAGCGGATTGCCGAGATGACCGAACGCTATATCAAGCGTCGCCGGCTTATCGCCAAGGTGTTCGAGACCATGGGCTACATTGGCCTGCTGTTGCTGCTGTTGAACATGTGGATCGTGTCGCGGATGTAGTCGGCCGCTGTTCCCCGGGCCGGCGGCCTACCCGGGCAGGGCCTGACGCACATCACGACAGGCCACCGCAAAGACGCGCAAGATGTCCTTCATGACGGAACGCATCCTGATGGCGATCCTGCGCCCGCTGTCGCCGGCCGCCGGTTACGAACTGACGGCCAGGCTGTTCCTGCGATCGCTCGCGCTGATCTACCTGGCGGCTTTCTACTCGGCCTCGCGCGAGATCACCGGGCTCATCGGTGCCGACGGGGTTTTGCCCGCGGGTGAGTACCTGCATCGGCTGTTCGACCAGTTCGGCGCGATCGCCTGGTTGCGATTCCCCACCCTGTTCTGGCTCGACCATGGCGACACCACGCTGCTGGCCTCGACCTGGCTCGGCATGCTGATGGCGCTCTTGCTGTTGATCGGCTGGCGGCCGCTGTTTTCAACCTCGATGCTGTTCGTGCTGTACCTGTCTCTGTTCCGGGTCGGCCAGTTGTTCTTCAATTTCCAGTGGGATTACCTGTTGCTCGAAGTCGGGTTCCTGTCGATCTTCCTGACCCGCGGGCCCACCGTGCTGCTGGTGTTCCTGTTCCACTGGCTGCTGTTCCGGCTGCGATTTCTCTCCGGCCTGTCCAAGCTCCTCAGCGGCGATCCGTCGTGGGCCGGGTTGACCACGCTGCAGCACTACTTCGAGACCCAGCCACTGCCGCATATGGGCGCCTGGCATGCCCACCACCTGCCGGTCCCCGTACTGCAGTTCGGAACCGGGTTGACGCTGTTCGTCGAACTACTCGTGCCGTTCTTCATTTTCCTGCCACGCCCATTCCGCCTGTTGGCCGCCGCGCTGACGATCGGCATGCAACTGCTCATCATCGCGACCAGCAACCACAACTTCATCAACCTGCTGACGATCGCGCTGTGCCTCTTCCTGCTTGACGATCGCGCCCTGCGCTCGGTGCTACCCTGGCGGGCCCGGGCGACAACGCCGGTGGCGAACGGCCCGCCGGTGCACACTGTCGCGCGACCGGTCGTTGTGCTCACGGCAATCCTGGTGGCCGGCCCGATCCTGTTTGCGAGTACGCTCGGGATTCGCGAATTCATCGCCGGCACGCACGGGCAGGAGGGCTGGAACACACCGGTCAACTGGGTGCGTGGCTGGGGACTCGGCAACGTCTACCACGTCTACCCGACCATGCAGACCGAGCGCCAGGAACTGTCGATCGAGGGCAGCCTGGACGGCCGCGTATGGCGGCAATACCGCTTTCGTTACAAGCCGAATACCGTCGACGACCGGCCGGCCTTCATCGTGCCGCTGCACCCGCGAATCGACTGGATGATCTGGTTCATCCCGCCGCAGAACGAGGCCATGCGCTACTGGTTCGAACGTTTCCTGTGGCAGCTGAAACAGGGTTCCCCGGCCGTGCTGGTCCTGCTCGCGAACGACCCGTTTGCCGGAACACCTCCACGATACCTGCGGGTCATGGCCTACCGGTATCGCTTCACGACCCCGGCCGAACGGGCAGGCAGCGGCCGCGTCTGGGACGCGGAACTGCTTGGCCAGTTCCCCTTCGTCCCGCCGCGCCGCCCATGATCAACGGCGGGTGGCTTAACGCCTGAAGAATCCCCGCGCCTGCAGGAAACCCAGCATGTGTTCACGCTTCTTGCCCTGTACTGCCCTGGCTGTCACGCTGCTCCAGTCGGCGACGCGCGCGTTGCTGCCGCGTTGCCGGTAGTAGGCGTTCATCGTGGCATCGTAGTCGTCGAACTCCGCCTCGTCGCACTCCCGGTAGCGGTCCTGGTGCAGCACCATGGCCACCGGCTGGCGCGGCTTGACCGCGTTATCCTCGTCGGGCCAACCCAGGCACATGCCGAATACCGGCACGACCTGGTCCGGTAATCCGAGTTGATCCGCGATCGCGTCCGGGGCATTCCGGATCCCGCCGATATAGACCCCGCCCAGGCCCTGGGACTCGGCTGCCAGCAACAGGTTCTGCGCCATCAGTGCGACATCGACGATCGCCGCCACCGCGTGCTCGGCGAAACCTTCGAGTGCACCCTGCCCGGCCCTGCCGCAGGCGCGCTCCACCCGGTTGAGGTCGGCGCAGAACACGAGGAACTCGGCGGCAGCGACGATCCAGGGCTGCCCCCCGGCCGCTTCGGCGATCACGCTGCGGACGTCCGGTCGCGTGACGCGGACGACCGAGTAGGCCTGGATGAAGCTCGAGGTCGCCGCCGCCTGGCCGCAGCGGATCAGGGTCTCCAGTTGCCCCTCATCCAGTGGCCTGGACTGAAAGCGGCGGACGGATCGATGGGACAGTTGCAGTTCCTGGGTGTCGGACAGTTTCATGATCGTGGTTGTCTGGTCGGCAGTTGCGGCCCGTCATCATCGCAGCCCCACGGTTTTCGGAACAGTGCCGGCGGGCACGTCGCCAGGCCCACCGGAACGACAATGACAGTGTCGTGACCGCGGCTGTCGCTGTGCGCCGACAGACCGGGTAAGCTAGGCGAAAAAAGACACTGGCCGTTGTCCTTCAGCTTCAAGACGGGGTGCTATGTTCCAGGTGAGGATTCACGGCCGTGGCGGCCAGGGGGTGGTGAGCGCGGCCGAGATGCTGTCGATCGCCGGATTTCTCGAGGGTAAACACGCACAGGCGTTCCCCAGCTTCGGCTCGGAGCGGATGGGGGCGCCGGTCATGGCCTTCTGCCGTATCGACGACCGCGAGATACGCCTGCGCGAACCGGTCATGGCGCCCGATGCCCTGATCATCCAGGACACCACGCTGCTACACCAGGTCAACCTTTTCGAGGGCGTGACCGACGGCGGCTACGTGCTCATCAACTCGCGCCGCAGCGTCACCGAACTGGGCATCGACGAGTTCTTCGCCGCCAACCCCGGCATCAACGTGCAGACCGTCCCGGCCTCGCAACTCGCACAGGAGCACGTGGGCCGTCCGGTTCCCAATGCGGCCCTGCTCGGCGGATTCGCCGCGATGACCGGGCTGATCCGGCTCGACTCGGTACTGGCCGCGATCGCACAAAAATTCGACGGTAAGATCGCTTCCCGCAACCAGGCCGCCGCGCAGGCCGCTTTCGACTGCATGCAGCGCGCCGCGCAAGGAGAAGAAGCCCCATGTTGAAACAGATCGAGGGATCGCGTGCGGTCGCCGAGGCCGTGGCGCTGTGCCGCCCCGAGGTCATCTGCGCCTACCCGATCACGCCACAGACACACATCGTCGAGAACCTCGGCGAGATGGTCAAGGCCGGCGATATCAAGGGTTGCGAATTCGTCAACGTCGAATCGGAATTCGCCGCGCTGTCGGTCGCGATCGGCGCCAGCGCCACCGGCGCACGGGCGTATACGGCCACCGCGAGCCAGGGGCTGCTGTTCATGGCCGAGGCCGTCTACAACGCGTCCGGGCTCGGCCTGCCGATCGTCATGACCATCGGCAACCGCGCTATCGGTGCACCGATCAATATCTGGAACGACCAGCAGGACAGCATGTCGATGCGCGACGCCGGCTGGATCCAGCTGTATGCCGAGACCAACCAGGAGGCCGTCGACCTGCACATCCAGGCCGTGCCGCTGGCCGAGGAGCTTTCGGTGCCGGTCATGGTCTGTGTCGACGGCTTCATCCTGACGCATGCCTACGAGCGCGTCGACATCCCGACCCAGGCGCAGGTCGACGCCTACGTGCCACCTTACGAGCCACGCCAGATCCTCGATCCGGCCGAGCCGGTGACCATCGGCGCCATGGTCGGCCCTGAGGCCTTCACCGAGGTGCGCTACCTCGCCCACTACCGGCAGATGCAGGCGCTGGGACTGATCCCCGAACTGGCCGACGCCTTCGCCGAGCAGTTCGGCCGTCACTCGGGTGGCCTGGTGCGCGGCTACCGCCAAGACGATGCCGATACGCTGGTCGTCGCGCTGGGTTCGGTCAACGGGACGGTCAAGGACGTCATCGACCAGCTGCGCGAACGGGATGTCGCGATCGGCTCGGTCAGCGTGATCTCGTTCCGGCCGTTCCCGGCCAAGCGTCTGCGCGCCATGCTGGAGCATGCGTCACGCGTCATCGTGGTCGAGAAGTCGCTTGCAGTCGGCATCGGCGGCATCGTCTCGACCGACGTCCGCATGGCGCTGGCCGGCACCGGCATACCGGTACACACCGTCATTGCCGGACTCGGCGGGCGCGCGATCACGCAGGACGCGTTGCGCGACTACCTGCTGCGTGCGCACCGGGATGCGGTCGAGCGGGTTACCTTCCTCGACCTGCGCCACGACGTCATTCATCGCGAGATCGAGCGTCTCGAGACGCAACGGCGATCCGGCCCGGTGGCCGAGAACATCCTGCGCGAGCTCGGCAGTGTCGCCGATCGCATCGGCTGAAGGAGACCAGGGGATGCGCAGTTCACACGTCAAGTTCTACCAGACCGGCACCTTCACCGTCGGCAACCGGCTGCTCAACGATTCCGACCGTTCAGTTCAATCGACGATGGAGCGCACGAACTCGTTGAACTCGGGCCATCGCGCCTGCCAGGGCTGCGGCGAGGCGCTCGGCGCGCGTTATGCCATCGATGCGGCGATGCGGGCAACCGACAACCAGTTGATCGCGGCCAACGCGACCGGTTGCCTGGAGGTGTTCTCGACGCCATACCCGGAAACCTCGTGGCAGATCCCGTGGATCCATTCGCTGTTCGGCAACGCCGCCGCGGTGGCAACCGGCATCGCCGTGGCCCTGCGGGTCAAGGGCCGGACGGGCACGCGGGTCGTGGCCCAGGGGGGCGACGGCGGCACCACGGATATCGGTTTCGGCTGCCTGTCCGGCATGTTCGAGCGCAACGACGACGTGTTGTACATCTGCTACGACAACGAGGCGTACATGAACACCGGCGTGCAGCGATCGTCGGCAACACCGCCGGCGGCGCGCACGGCGACGACCCAGGTCGTCGGACCGCAGCCCGGCAACGTGTTCGGCCAGGGCAAAAACGTACCGCGGATCGCGATGGCGCACGAGATACCCTACGTCGCGACCGCGACCGTCGCCGACGTCCGTGACCTCGAGGCCAAGGTCACGAAAGCGATGTCCATCCACGGCGCCCGCTACATCCACGTGCTGGTGCCCTGCCCGCTGGGCTGGGGTGCGGCGCCGCACGATACGGTCAAACTGGCGCGGCTGGCCACCGAGTCCGGCCTGTTCCCCGTGTTCGAGGCCGAACACGGCGAGGTCACCGACCGATCGACGATACGGCGCCAGGTCGCGGTCGAGGAGTACCTGAAACCACAGCGACGTTTTGCCCACCTGTTCAAACCGACCCTGCAGAGCGAGGTCATCGCCCGCCTGCAGGCCCAGGCCGACCGCAACATCCGACGTTACAATCTGCTGAGCGGAGAAACGCATCGATGACCAAACCCTATGCGATTACGCTCGACGTCGGTTCCAGCCTGGCCAACCTGACCGGCTCATGGCGCACGCAGCGGCCGGTCTACGTCGACCGCCTGCCGCCCTGCAACGCCACCTGTCCCGCCGGCGAGAACATCCAGCAGTGGCTGTTTCACGCGGAGGAAGGCAACTACGAGGCAGCCTGGCGGGTGCTGGTGGCCGACAACCCGCTGGCCGCGACGATGGGTCGCGTCTGCTACCACCCGTGCGAAAAGGCCTGCAACCGTGGCGAGCTCGACGAGTCTGTCGGTATCAACGCGGTCGAACGCTTCCTCGGCGACGAGGCCAATCGCCAGGGCTGGCAGTTCGACCCGGTCGAACAGGATACCGGCCGGCGCATACTGGTCGTCGGTTCGGGACCGGCTGGCGTGTCCGCAGCCTACCACCTGCGCCGCATGGGCCACGCCGTGGTCATCTGCGAGGCCGAGGACAGCGCCGGCGGCATGATGCGCTACGGCATTCCGCAGTATCGCCTGCCGCGCGACACGCTTGACGCCGACATCCGTCGTATCGTCGACATGGGCGTCGAGTTACGACTGGGCGAACGCGTCGACGACGTCGACGCCCTGATGCGCGACCAGGGCTTCGATGCGTGCTTCCTGGGTGTCGGCTCGCAGATCGGCAAGCGGGCCTATATTCCGGCCGGCGATGCCAGGCATATCACCGACGCCGTCTCGGTCCTGCACCAGATGGAAAGCACACAGCGGCCGCTGCTCGGACGACGCGTCGTCGTCTACGGCGGCGGCAACACCGCGGTCGACGTGGCACGCACGGCCCGACGTCTCGGTGCCGAAGAGTCGATCATCGTCTACCGGCGCACGCGCGAAAAGATGCCGGCCCACGCACACGAGGTCGAGGAGGCGCTGGAGGAAGGCGTCAAGCTGAAGTGGTTGAGCACCATCGCGGAGGCCGACGGCGATACGATCACGGTCGAGAAGATGGCGCTGGACGAGAACGGGTTTCCACAACCCACCGGCGAGCTGGAGACCATGCCGGCGGACTCGGTCGTGCTCGCGCTCGGCCAGGACGTCGACCTGGACCTGCTCAGCGGGATAGACGGCATGCAGATCGACGGCGGCGCGGTCGTCGTGGATCCCGTGCAGATGACCACCCGACCCGGCATCTTCGCCGGCGGCGACATGGTCGGTGGTGAAAAGACCGTGACCGTCGCGATTGGGCACGGCAAGAAGGCCGCGCGCGCGATCGACGCGTGGCTGCGCGGCGAGACCTACCACGCACCGCCCAAACACGAGCAGGCCACTTACGATCGCCTGAATACCTGGTACTACTCCGACGCGCCGAAGACGATCCGGCCGGTGCTCGACATCATCCGTCGCCAGTCGACCTTCGACGAGGTCGTCGGCAGCCTCGACGAGGCCAATGCCCTGTACGAGGCGAGGCGCTGCATGTCCTGCGGCAACTGTTTCGAGTGTGACACCTGTTACGGTGTCTGTCCGGACAACGCCGTCAACAAGCTGGGACCGGGTAAGCGGTTTTCGTTCAACTACGACTACTGCAAGGGCTGTGGCCTGTGCGTCGCCGAATGCCCCTGTGGCGCAATCCGGATGGAACACGAGCCGGATTGAACGGGCCGCCCTCAATGGTGGCCGCGGGCCGGTGCCGGACAACGTGGACCCGCTCATCTATAAGTTATTCAGTAAATATGGAAATGATCTTTATCAATCGCACAAGGCCAAAGTCTTGATCTAACGCAAGTTAGCACCGCTCGATGGTCCGTTAGCATTAGACGGATTTTCGTTGAAAAGGCCGCTGCGTGATGACAACAACAAGCAATCAACACCGACGCCGCTGCGACGGTTTCGTCACGATGGCCACCCTTTTGCTGTTCCTGCTTGGAGGACTGGCCGGCATCATTTTCTGGGGTGGTTTCAACACCGTGCTCGAGTTGACCAACAAGATGGAGTTCTGCATCTCCTGCCACGAGATGCACGACAACGTCTACCAGGAATACAAGGAAACCGTGCATTTCAAGAACGCCTCCGGCGTTCAGGCGACCTGCGCCGACTGCCATGTGCCCCGGCCATGGGTGCACAAGGTGGTGCGCAAGATCCAGGCCTCCAAGGAAGTTTTCCACTGGGCACTCGGATCGTACGACACGCCGGAGAAATTCGACGCGCACCGCTGGACCATGGCCAACCGGGTCTGGGACAGCATGAAACAGACGGACTCGCGCGAATGTCGCAACTGCCACGATTTCAGCAACATGGACCTCAGTGAACAGGACCGGTATGCGCGCAAACGCCACAGTCGCGCGATCGACGAGGGCAAGACCTGTATCGATTGCCACCAGGGCATCGCGCACAAGATGCCGCGTGAGCCGGAAGAAGAGGCCGAGGTCGCGCAGGCGGAGCCGTCGAAATGATGCACATGGAGCCTTGGCGCAGAAGCGTTATATCCCTCGTCATCCTGCTGGTCGCGACAGTCATTGGGCTGCCGGCCGCCGTTGCCGCGGACGATGCCGACAAACTGGGGCAGTCCCTCCGAATTGCCGCCGCGATCGACGATGACGACACCCTGATCGCACTGATCAACCAGGGGGCAAACGTCAACGCCGCGAACCAGTATGGCAAGACCGCGCTGATGAATGCCGTCGAAAACGGCAACATCACGGCCGCCTCGATGCTGATCAGCATGGGTGCCGACATCAACAGGAAGACTGTCGACGGCTGCACGGCACTGACCTTCGCGGCCGAGAATGGCGAGATCGAATTGACCGCCCTGCTGCTCGAACGCGGTGCCGATGTCGAGGCGCACACGCGTGCCGGCCAGACCTCCCTGATGCTCGCGGCGCGTTACGGCGTGACCGACATGGTCGAGCAGCTGCTGTTCAAGAACGCCAACCCCGACGCCACCGACCGACACCAGCAGACCTCGCTGATGTACGCCGCCTCGCGCGGTTATGACAGAATCGTCGGCATGCTGCTGGCAGCCGGCGCGAAAACGGAACTGCGCGACGAGCACGGACTGACGGCGGTAATCCACGGCGCAAGTGAATCAGGCAGCAGCGAAACAATGGCGCTACTGCTCGACAGCGGCGCCGATATCAACGCCAAGGCCAATGATGGCTCGACCGCGTTGATCTGGGCCGCGAGCAACGCCAACGCCGATGTCGTCGATCTATTGCTCGAACGCGGCGCCACGATCGACGCACAGGACAACCAGGGTCTGACGGCGTTGATGGAAGCGGTGTCGGTGAACACGGCAGAGACCGTCCGCCTGCTGGTCAGGCATCACGCCGACGTCTCGCTGCGCAATGCCGAAGGCAAGTCTGCCATCGACATGGCCCAGCGCCGACCGGCCATCCGGGGCATACTGGCGGGGCACTGATCGCCCGGGCCGCCGCGGACCGGCGGCCCTAACGCCCGAGGATGATCAGCGCCGTCCGGGCGTGGGACGCCAGTCGCGCCAGTGATTGGGAAAGTCGGGGTTCGTCCACCCCTGCGAAGCCAGCTTTTCCGCCGGCGGCTGCAGACTCGCCGTGTAAGCCATCACCGCCGAGATATCCTGGGCACTGAAACGTTCGATCTGTTTCACCATCTCGGGATCGGCGTTGCGCCGGCGGCCATTTCGAATCCAGTGGAACTGTCGGGTCAGGTAGTGGTAGTGCTGGCCGTACACGGCAGGTATGTGCTTCTTGGCGTTGCCCTCGCCCGAGTCGCCGTGGCAGTCGGAACACTCACGCTCATAGATCTGCCTTCCCAACGCGATATCGCCGCCGGGCGCCTGGCCATTGTTCGGGGTCATCGGCATCTGCGCGATATAGGCCGCGACGTCGGCAATGTTCTGCGCATCGCCGAGCGACCGCTGGCTGGCGAACGCCCGCATGATCGGGTTGTCGCGGTTGCCGGCGCGAATGTCGGCCAACTGCTTGATGATCACGCCCGGCAGCTGACCCGCAATCTGCGGATACGCGCCGCTGGCATCACCCCAACCCTCGGCACCGTGACAGGCCACGCAGTTCCGATACAGCCGCGCGCCGTTGTCCACGTCGGCGGTCAGCGACAGCGCCTCGTTGAATTCCTGCTCTCCGGGTGTCGCATTCAACGCCGGGGCGGCGCTGATCCCGAAACCGAGCGCCAGCAACAATGCGCTGCGCCCCATTCTACCTGCTTGCATGAGTCCTCCTTCGCGAAACCACGGGTTCGCGACCTTGAACAGCATCACTGGTCGGATGACCTCGTCCGTACAGCCTGGCATTCGTGAGCGTTCGTTGCTTTCTGCGCATAAATTACCGTGTCGATGCCGGCGTGTCAGCACCTGTATGCACGTAAATCGCAACCGCATGAGGTGATTCGGTTCGGAGTACGCGTCGCTTCTCCGTAGTTTCCCTAGGGAATTGGACTGTGAATCCGGGATGCAGCCTCGGCTATGATCTTCAGACCGCATTGATAAGCATAACCAACCCGTCCGGGCCGTCGCGCGTTTGACAGCCAGACACTTGAGGAGGAAAACCCCCATGAAACCGTCACCCAGCCGTTTGGCCGCGATCGCCGGCCTGATTGGAGTCTTCGCCATCGGCGAAGTCATCGCCGCCACGGAATGGAACGTCTCCCTGTGGGGCAAGCGCCGGGCATTCACGGAGAACGTGGAAAAGCTGGCCGAACTGGTGGACAAGAAGACCAACGGCGATTTTCGTCTGAATATTTCCTACGGTGGCCTGTCGAAATCGCGCGAAAACCTCGACGGCATCTCGATCGGTGCATTCGAAATGGCGCAGTTCTGCTCCTTCTATCACACGGCAAAGAACCCGACGATCACCGTGACGGAGCTGCCGTTCTCGCGCGACGTGTCGCTGGCGCGGATCGCCGAGATCTACCAGGCCGTACACGATCACCCGATCGTCAAGAAAGACCTGGCGCGCTGGAACGCGACGCTGCTGATGCCGACACCGTTGCCGCAGTACAACATCGTCAGCAAGACCGAACCGCTGCAGGGCCTGTCCGACTTCAACGGCCTGCGCGTGCGTGGCCCCGGCGGCATCATGGGCGTGCTCAGCAAGCTGGGCGCGGTCAAGACCGGCGTGCCCTTCTCCGAGGTGCGCCAGGCAATGGATTCGGGTGTCATCGACGCAGCCTCGTTCGCCCCGCATGCCCATCTGGCCACCAAGAGCTACGCAGTCGGCAAATGGGCCACGACCAATCTCAACCTGGGTTCGGCAAACTGCCCGGTGGTCGTCAACACCGATGCACTGAATGCCCTGAAACCGGCACACCGTGAGGTGCTGCTCGGCTCGGTGGGCGAAGCACTGGCGTTCTACGTGGACAACTACGAGAACAACACGACCGGCAAGTACCACGCCGCCATTAAGGAAGCCGGCCTGACCGAGATCACCTTCACCCCGGATCAGACCGCCGAGCTGAACGACCTGGCCGAATCGGTTCGCGCCGAGTGGATCGCCAAGTACAGCGGCGAGTTCGATGCCCAGGCATTGTTCGACTTCACCGCCGGCCTGTTCAAGCAATAGGCACAGCTCGTCCCTGCCCGCCGACCGGCGGGCAGGCGCCCGCGTTTACCGCTAGACTCTGCGTCTACGGCACTCCGCTGTCGATAACCCGAGACTCGCCATGGCCGGTACTGCCACCATCCTGGAAGACGATTCGACGCTGAGTCGTCTCGATCGCCTGTATTTCCGCTTTGAAGCCCTGCTGAACCTGGTCGGCGGCCTCGCCATTTTCGCGCTCGTGCTGCTGGCTACCACCAACGTGCTCGGCCGCTTTCTGTTCTCGCTACCGATCGACGGTTACGTCGACTGGGTCGAACAGGCCATGGCGTTCATCGCCTTCCTGGGCATTGCCTACACCCACCGACTCGGCGGTCACATCCGCATGGACATCGTGATCAGTCATCTGCACGGGCGCTTGCTTTGGATCTCGGAACTGCTGTCCGTCATCCTGATGCTCGGCGTCACGCTGGTGCTGATCTACGGCTCCTACCTGCACTTCTGGCGCGCCTACGACATCGGCGACTCGTCGCTGGACATCAACCTGCCGACCTGGCCGGCCAAGCTGGTTGTGCCGTTCGCGTTGACCGTCCTGGCCCTGCGCCTGCTGTTGCACCTGTGGGGCTACGCGCGTGCGATCCGCGAAGGCAGTGAGCAACCGGTCGCGGTACCGCTGATCGAGAGCGCAGCCGACGTCGCGGCCAAAGAGGCCGAATCGGTGTTCAGCGAAGGCCGGCAGGAACGCACATGAGCCTGTTCGAAACCATGGCCGGCATGGACTCGATCGAGATCGGGCTGTGGGTGACCGGCGCGATGCTGTTGTTCGTCGTTCTCGGCGTGCGCGTGGCCTTCGCCGCAGCGCTCGCGGGGTTCCTCGGCTTGCTGTGGATATTTTCGGCCAAGCTCGGTTTCGAGCGCGGTTTTTCCGTCGCGATGAAGATGGCCGGCACGATCCCGCACTCGAAAGTGTCGACGCTGGCCCTGTCGCTGATCCCGACCTTTATCCTCATCGGGTTTCTCGCCTACCACGCGGGCCTGACACGAGCCCTGTTCGAGGCAGCCAAGCGCTGGCTTGGCTGGCTGCCGGGCGGCATGGGCGTCGCAACAGTGTTTTCGACCGCCGGTTTCGCCGCGGTCTCGGGTGCCTCGGTTGCGACCTCGGCCGTGTTCGCGCGGATTGCCGTACCGGAGATGCTGAAACTGGGGTACGACAAGCGCTTCGCATCCGGCGTCGTCGCCGCAGGGGGCACGCTGGCTTCGCTGATACCGCCATCGGCGATCCTGGTCATCTACGCCATCATCGTCGAGCAGGACGTCGGGGCGCTGTTGATGGCGGGGTTCCTGCCAGGCGCCGTGTCGGCGGTGATCTACGCGGCACTGGTCATACTACTGGCCAAGACACGCAAGAACTTCGGACCCCCGGTGACGGGTTTCAGCTGGCGCGACCGCTTCGAGTCACTGCCGGGCGCGTTGCCCATCTTCGTCGTCATCGGCATCATCGTCGTCTTCATCTATGGCGGCGTCGGCACCCCGACCGAGGCCGGCGCACTCGGTGCATTCGTGATCCTGTGCATCGCGCTGTTCCGGGGCGCCCGCTGGCCGCAGTTGAAGAGTTCGCTGATGGAAACGGCCAAGCTCTCGGTGATGATCTTCGCGATCATCTGGGGGGTGCTGCTGTACGTGCGGTTCCTCGGCTTTGCCGACCTGCCCGGCGCCTTTTCCGACTGGATCGTCGGGCTCGAGCAAAGTCCGATGCTGACGCTGCTGCTGATCCTTTGCGCCTACGCCGTGCTGGGCATGTTCATGGACGCGATCGGCATGCTGTTGCTGACACTGCCGGTGGTCTACCCGGCCGTGATCGCATTGAACGGCGGTGAAGGGGTGACCGCGGCCGAGTCCGCCTTCGGCGTGTCCGAGGTTGGCTGCTCGATCTGGTTCGGCATCATCGTCGTCAAGATGGCGGAGTTGTGCCTGATCACGCCGCCGATTGGACTCAACTGCTTCGTCGTCGCCGGCGTGCGACCGGAGTGCACCGTGCAGGACGTCTTTCGCGGGTGTATGCCGTTCTTCGTCGCCGACGTCGTGACCATCGGCGTGCTGATCGCGGCGCCAGGCATTGTGCTTTGGCTGCCGAGCCTGATCGGCTATGCGTGACCCGCTTGGCTGCGGATTCGCGGTCAGGTCTTGTTCGGGCAGTCAGCTCTTGTTCGGACAATTCTGGCGCACGCAGCGCCCGTAGATGATCAGCGAGTGGTCGGTGATCTCGAAGCCGTGTTTGGCGGCGATCGCGCGCTGACAGGATTCGATCGTCTCGTCGTAGAATTCGGCAACCTTGCCGCACTGCTGGCAGACGATATGATCGTGGTGATGACCGCGATCCAGTTCGAACACCGCCTGGCCGCCCTCGAAATGGTGTTTTTCGGCCAATCCGGCGTTGACGAACTGCGTCAGGACCCGGTAGACCGTCGCCAGGCCGATCTCTTCGCCACGATCGAGCAGTTCCTTGTACACGTCTTCCGCCGTCATGTGGCGCGCGTCGCTGGATTCCAGGATCTCCAGTATCTTGACCCTCGGCAGCGTGACCTTCAGCCCGGCCTTGCGGATATCCTGATTCTCCAACGCGTGCCCCTCCGACGCATGTATTCTTACCGGTCGATCCGTTATCATCATGGCCCTGTCAAAGCCCGGAAAGACTAGCAAGACGCGATATGCGCAAGCTTCTCATTTTTATTCCCATATTCGCAAGCTTGGGCTTGGCCGGCTGCAGTTCGTTCAGCGAGGTCAGCGATGCGATCCCGAATGCCCTCGACCGCGCACCGCTGATCTACCGTCCGACGATCCAGCAGGGCAACGTCGTTTCGCAGGAGCAGGTCAACGAACTCAAGCCCGGCATGAGCAAACGGCAGGTCCGCTTCCTGCTCGGCACGCCGATGCTGGCCGACGTGTTCCACGCCAACCGCTGGGACTACACCTACACCGAGGGAGTCGGCAGTTCGCCATCGGACATGCGCCGCGTGACGGTGTTTTTCGAGGACGACCGGCTGGTGAGGATCACCGGCGATCTGAGCCCACAGCCGGAAGACGAACGGACGGAGTCCAAGAAGGAAGTGGTTGTCAGCGTGCCGGACTGGGACGAGCCCAACAAGACACTGTGGCGGCGCTTTCTCGACAGCATAGGCCTCGGCGACGACTGAACCCGCCGCCATGTGCGCTGACAGGGTGCGCGAGCACGCGGCGTCAATCCTCGCGCGCGCCCTTCTTCATCACCTTGCCCTCTGCCGCGCGCTTCTTGCGCGCCTCCTTCGGGTCGGCGATCAGCGGACGATATATCTCGATCCGGTCGCCGTCGTTCAGCGTGGATTTCAAAGCGGCGGCCTTACCGAACACGCCAACCTTGTTGCTGGCGAGGTCGATCTCGGGAAAGCGCTCGAGCACGCCCGACTGACGGATCGCGAGTTCGATCGTCGTGTCCGCGGGCACGTGAACCTGTTCCAGGAACTGTTCACCGGGCCTGGCAAATGCGACCTCTATCGTGATCTGAGATTCATGCACCGTATACCTCCCGCGCACGCTTGACGAACGATTCGACCAGGGAATTCGCGACCTGGTGAAACACCTTGCCGAACGCCGCATCGATCAGCCGGCCGGAAAACTCGAACTCCAAAACCAGGACCACTTTGCAGGCATCGGCCTTGAGCGCGATGAACTCCCAATCGCCGTGCAGTTCCCGAAACGGGCCTTCGTGCAGCGCAATCCCCATGTGATGCGGGGGGTTCAGCGAGTTGCAAGTCGTGAATGCCTGCCGGATACCCAGCCGGGACACCTCGATGCGCCCGCACAGTTTCGCATCGTCGCGGGACACCAGTTCCGAATCGCTGCACCACGGCAGAAAATGCTTGTAATCCTCGACATCCGCAACGAGGTCGAACATCTGCTGTGCAGAGTACGGCACCAGGGCGGACTTCTCGACGCGCGCCAACTAGAGCACTCCTACCGAGTTGAGAAACACGATCGCGATACCGACCGGCGAGACATAGCGAATCACGAACCACCAGGCGTCGAACAGGCGCTGGCGACTGATAGACAACTCCTCCAGCGCCATGTGACGGCCGGCGCCGTAGGCGACGAACAGCGCGATCAACAAACCGCCCAGCGGCAGCATGATGTTCGACGCGACGAAGTCTTTCAGGTCGAACAAGGTCTTGCCCAGGACCTGGTACTCGGGGCCGGACCAGACGTTGAACGACAACGCCGACCCGATACCCAGCAACCAGGCCAGCGCACCGACCAGGAAGGCAGCGGTGACGCGGCTCCAGCGGCGCACCTCGACCAGCCACGCGACCGCCGGCTCGACCAGTGAGATCGACGAAGACCAGGCGGCAAACACCAGCAGGACGAAGAACACGGTGCCAAACAGGTGACCGCCGGGCATGTTTCCGAACGCAACCGGCAGCGTTTGGAAGATCAGACCCGGGCCCGCCCCGGGTTCGAGGCCGCTGGCGAAAACGATCGGGAAGATCGCCAAACCCGCCAGCAGGGCGACCAGGGTATCCGCCACCGCGATCGTGATCGTGGCCCCGGTGATGGACGCATGATCCGGGACATAGGCCCCGTAAGCCATGATCGCCCCCATACCAAGACTCAGCGTGAAGAACGCGTGGCCCATGGCGACCAACAGGGGCTCGCCGGACACGCGGCAGGCGATCTGGGCACCCTCGCCGCTACACACCTGGAACACGCGGGAGAAATTGACTTCGAACAGGAAATTGAATCCTCTTGCGAAATCCCCTTCGACGTAGGCATAACCCACCATGATCAGCAGCATGACGAAAAGCGCCGGCATCAACACGGACACCGCACGCTCCAGGCCGTGACGCACGCCCCGCGCGACGACGGCGGTCGTCATCAATATGAACACCGTATGCCAAACCACCAGCTGATCCGGTGATCCAACGAGGTCGCCGAAGACGCTGGCGGAACCAGCGGCCGTGATACCGTTGAGCCCCCCGCCGGCCGACTGGAATACATAGGCCAGGGCCCAACCCGCCACGACACTGTAGAACGACAGAATCAGGAATCCGGCGACGACCCCGGCGTAGCCGACCAGGCTCCAGGCCGCCGATGCACCTTCCTCCCGCGCAAGACGCTTCATCGTGCTGATCGGGCTTGCCCGACCGCGCCGGCCCAGCAGGACTTCGGCCATCATGATCGGGATCCCGATCAGGGCGATACAGAGCAGGTAGACCAGAACGAAGGCACCACCGCCATACTCGCCGGTGATATACGGAAATTTCCAGATGTTGCCGAGACCGACCGCGGAACCGATCGTGGCCATCACGAAAACGGCGCGGGAGGACCACATGCCGTGCACGGATTCGCGCTGATTGCCCATCAATGACCCCGGTGTTTTCTTATCGATCCGCTGCCGCAATGGGCTATCTTCGTCGATTGGAAGGTGTCAGACAAGTTGACCACGGGTGTGATCGCGTGTGCGTGCTAAACTCGCGCGCCATGGCAAAAAAGGCAAAATCTCCCGCCCACGGCGGTGCGACCATCGCGCTGAACAAGAAGGCGAAGCACGAGTATTTTATCGAGGAACGCTTTGAGGCCGGTATCTCGCTCGAAGGCTGGGAGGTCAAGAGCCTGCGCGCCGGCAAGATCAATATCACCGAGGCCTACGTGATGTTGAAGGATGCCGAGGCCTACCTGTTCGGCGCGACGATCTCGCCGCTGCCAACCGCCTCGACCCACGTCAAGCCGGACCCGATGCGCACGCGCAAGCTGCTGCTCCACCGCGAGGAACTGGGGAAGCTGATCGGCTCGGTCGAACGCAAGGGCTACACACTCGTGCCCACGGCGATGTACTGGAAGCGCGGCCGGGCCAAGCTCGAAATCGGCCTGGCCAAGGGCAAGAAACTCCACGACAAGCGCGCCGACTCGAAAGAGCGCGACTGGCAGCGGGAGAAGGAGCGAATTTTCAAGAATGGCTGATGCTATACTTTCGCGGAACTTGTTCGACAGTAGCCTGTCATAACGGGTGATCTCAGGGGGCGACACGGCATTCGACGTGGGTTACAAAACCTGAGGTGCATGCCGAGGTGCGCATCACCTCATAAAACAATTCGCAAACTTATAGTTGCCAACGACGACAACTACGCACTCGCCGCTTAATACCCGG
>JAGRGW010000195.1 GCA_020445315.1 Gammaproteobacteria bacterium | reverse complement strand
TTCTACGAGAAGTTCTACTTCACACCCGGCGACCTCGGATTCGGCCCGATCAACTGCTCGCTCGGGCGACTCGGTGTCCTCGTCTGCTGGGACCAGTGGTACCCCGAGGCCGCCCGGCTGATGGCGATGGCCGGAGCCGAAATCCTGCTCTACCCGACCGCGATCGGTTGGGACCGCGGTGACAGCGACGACGAGCGCGCGCGCCAACTCGACGCCTGGCAGACCGTCCAGCGTGCCCATGCCGTCGCCAACGGCATCCCGCTGCTGAGCTGTAACCGGGTGGGGTTCGAGTCTTCGCCGAGGTCCGGCGACCCGGGCATCGAGTTCTGGGGCCATTCCTTCGTCTGCGGGCCACAGGGCGAATGGCTGGCCCGGGCCGGCACCGGCCCCGAGATACTGCTTGCCGACGTCGACCTCGCGCGCAGCGAACAGGTACGCCGGATCTGGCCCTACCTGCGCGACCGCCGCATCGATGCCTACGCCGGACTGGAAAAACGCCTGCTCGATTGAAGGGCACCCCCAACAACTCGTGGATCAGCCTCTTGAACGACATAATTCGCCATCTCGTCGTTGAAGATCTTCGCAAAAGCACGCCTGGAGCGTGCTTTCGCGCCAGCCCCGAAGGGGTGGAGTGCAGGGATGCGCTGAACAATAGCTCGCTAGTACGTGCGATCTTCGCCTCGACCTGACGAATAATGTCGTCCCCTTGGCTATTCCGGAATAATTGCAGGTACCCTGAATGTTGATGATTCGTGCCGGTTATTTATACTCGGCGCTTCGCCTAATCAGGAGATTCTAATGGACGCAGTCGAGTCGGCCGGCAAGACCGAGGTGGAACAGGTGATGTTCTCGATTATTCAGCGCATTGCCACCGGGCCGGACCTGTCCAAGGACATCAGCCAGGAAGAGGCCCGGGTCGGCATGACCGGCGTGCTCAACGGCGCAATCGACCCGGTGCGTGCCGGTATCTTCCTGATTGCGCTGCGCATGAAGCGTGAGACCGCCGAGGAAAACCGCGGCGTGCTGCAGGCCATTCTCGACACGTCGACGACGGTCACGGCCGACGTCGACGACGTCATCGGCATCGCCGACCCCTATGACGGCTACAACCGCACGATCCCGGCTTCGCCGTTCCTTGCACCGCTGCTGGCCGAGTGCGGGATCGCGGCTTACAGTCACGGTCTCGATTACGTCGGGCCGAAGTACGGTGTCACCCATCGCCACGTCCTGGCCGCGGCCGGCGTTGATGTCGACCTGGCGCCGAAGGACGCCGCCGCGCGGCTGTCCGACGCATCGCTTGGCTGGGCCTACGTCGACCAGGCGCAGTTCGCGCCCGGCCTGCACGACCTCGTCGAACTGCGGCAGCGCATGGTCAAACGCTCGGTCATCACCACGGTCGAGGTGCTGGCCAAGCCGATCAGCGGGCGCAAGCGTACCCACTTCGCGACCGGTTACGTGCACAAGCCCTACCCGCCGGTCTACGCCGACCTGGCGCGTCACGCCGGTTACGATTCGGCGCTGATCGTGCGCGGCGTCGAGGGCAGTATCGTCCCGTCGCTGCGGCAGGCCGGCAAGTATTTCGCGTACACCGACGGTGGCGCGGAGGTCGGCTACGACATCGCGCCCGAGATCCTCGGTATCGAGCAGGCCAACCGCGCCGTCCCGATCCCGGAAGATATCCCGCAGACCGCCAGGGGCGAAGGGGCGATTTCGCTGACCGACGTCCCGGCCGCAGCCCGTCGGGCGGCGGAATTCGGCCTCGCCGCACTGGGTGGCGAGCGCGGTGCGACCTACGATTCGCTGGTCTACGCGGGCGCGCTGGTCCTGACCCACCTCGGCAAGGCGCCCGACCTGGCCAGCGCCGGCGAACAGCTGCGCGCAGTGCTCGACAGCGGCCGTGCCGCCGCTCGGGTGCGCTGAGTGGGTGCCCCCGACTGGCACGCCGTCGGTGCGGTCGATGCACTGACCGACGGCCAGATGCAGGCCTTCCAGCTGGACGGCCGACGCCTGCTGCTGATTCGCGCCGAAGGCCGCTACTTTGTCGTCGACGAGATGTGCAGCCACGAGGACTATTCGCTGGCGCTGGGCTGCATCAAGGGCAGCCGGATCAAGTGCTCACTGCACGGCAGCTACTTCGACTTGGCCAGCGGTGCCGCACTGGACGAGCCCGCAGACGAACCGATCCGCAGCTACCCGGTCAAGCTCGAACAGGACAGGATCTGGGTCCGGCTCGACTGAGCCGTACCGGGTGTCGTGTTGCGCAGCGCGGTCAGGGTCTGCGGTCCTGCCCGCCGACTCCGGTCAGCCAAGCCCCAATCGATTCGGTCAGCGCCATCCCGCGATCGACGAAATAGTGCTCGCTGCCGGGCACGACGACCTGCGCATGGTGGGGATGGCCGTTGGCCTCGAGCTGCAGACGACGCACGCCCGCCAACAGCCGCACGGCGCGGAAATCGTCTTCGGCATAGATATCGAGCACCGGCACCGACAGGCGGTCGAACGGAAACGGTTCGCGCATGGGCTGGCCGATATCGGTGGCCCCCATGCCGATGCCGACGTAAGCATCGAATGACGCGAGTGCGGCCGGTTCGGCATGCAGCATCCAGTGCTGGGCCATGTGTGTCCCGCAACTGTGCGCCAGCAGGACGATCGGCCCCGGGTGCTGTCGCCGCAACCGGTCTATCGCCGCCTCGATTCTCGGACCCGCATGCGGAAACACGGCAACGTAGTCGTAGTAGCTGGCCGCCTTGTCCAGCACCGGCAGTTGGATCGACAGGGTGTTCCAGCCGAAGCGCGTCAAGCCGACCCGCAGTGGATGGATGACGTCCTGCCAGTCGGGATGGAATCCGCGTCCGTGCAGCAGCACCACGCTGCCACGCGCCGGCCCGTTCTCGGCCTCAGTGTAAATGCCGAGAAATCCAACACCATCCGCCCCGGTCAAGGTGACCGCCTCACCGTCGAGAATCAGGTCCTCGATCTCCCCGCGCAGCCGGATCTCGCGTTCGTGGTCCGGCGCCATATCGACCACGATGGCCGGTCGCAATGAATCCGGTTGCGGCTGTGCCACCAACGGGATCACTGCCAACAGCAAAATACTCAGGTATTTCACGGCCACGGCCGATAGCCCTCTACTACACGTCGCCGGAGTCGAAACCATGTCCAATTTCACCACCCTGTCGCTGTCTGCGCTCCTTGTCGTAATGTGGCAGACTCCTGTTTCCGCACTGGCCGGCGATACCGCTGGCATGGCAGCCGCACCAGGCTCTTCGGTGTCGGACGACCGCCAGGGCGGTGCCTCGGAAAGGCACGAACCGGAATGCGAATGAAAAGACTGACGCATTTTGTCGCCCCGGGCAATGCCGGTATCGAGCCATACGCTCAGCCGAACCAGGTAACAGGGACTTGCAGGTAACGGATACTTAAACATAGAGGACTGCATCCAACATGACGACCAGACGATCGACTCTGACTTGGGGGTTGGCCCTTGGCCTTTCCCTTTCCGGCATGGCGTCGGCGGCCGACCTTGCCGTCGGCATTACCCGCTCGATGGAGAAGTTCGAGGGCACGGTCAACGGCAAGCCCGTCGAGATCGTGCGCAACCAGGACCAGGGTAACGTCGTCACGCCTGCATTCGCGAAGACTTCGCGCAAGTGCCCACCGTTCTGTATCCAGCCGATGGACCTGGCGCCCGGAGTCGAGACGATCGGCGAACTCGAGGTGATCGAGTACGTAAAACGCATGTCCGAGGGCGACGACAGCATTCTGCTGATTGACTCGCGCACGCCGGACTGGGTTTCGAAGGGCACGATTCCGGGGGCGGTCAATCTGCCCTGGATCAAGCTGAACCCGGCCAAGGGCGCCGACCCGATCTCGATCGGCGAGATCCTGGTCAACGACTTCGGCGCGCAGGAACTGGAGGGCCTGTGGGACTTCCGCGATGCCAAGACGCTGGTGATGTTCTGCAACGGCATGTGGTGCGGCCAGTCGCCGAACAACATCAAGAACCTGCTGCGTTTCGGCTACCCGGCGCACAAGCTGAAATGGTATCGCGGCGGCATGCAGGACTGGGAAATCCTCGGTCTGAGCACGTCAAAACCCTGATTCCCGCTAACGATGGTCGGCGCCGCGGTGTGCCGGCCGACTTCGCGCCCCTACCCATGGGCGGGGCACAGCGCCAACAACCGGTCCAATTATGCGGTTCCTGCGGTGCTGTGCGGCAACGGGATATGCCAGAATACGGCGCCGGCTGACTGACGACCCCGACCGTGAACTTCGCTGTACCCCCAATTCCTGATAGTAACGAGTCCCCCGCCCTTTGGGGTCGCTGCGTCGGTGCGGCGAGCGGATTCGCGATCGCCGCCGCCGCGGGCGCGACACGGGCCCCGTTGCTGGTCGTGACCGATGATGTCCAGGCGGCACAGCGGCTGATCGAGGAGATACAGTTCTTCCTGGATGGCGACGCGATCGAAGTGCTCGGCTTTCCCGACTGGGAAACCCTGCCCTATGACGTGTTCTCACCTCTGCCGGAACTCGTTTCGCAACGCCTGCTGACACTGCACCGGCTGCGCAGGCTGAAACGCGGCGTCGTCGTGGTGCCGGTAGGGACACTGATGCAGCGGCTGCTGCCAGCCGTTTTCCTGGACAGCCACAGCCTGCTGCTCCAGGTCGGCGAAAAACTGGATATCGACGCCTTTCGTCAGCGCCTGGAGGCAGCCGGCTACCAGTGCGTTTCCCAGGTCATGACACATGGCGAGTTCGCGGTACGCGGTTCGCTGATCGACCTGTTCCCGATGGGCAACGACGTGCCCTACCGCATCGACCTGTTCGACGACGAGATCGACTCGATCCGGGTATTCGACCCGGAGACCCAGCGCACCAGCGACCGGATAGACGGTATCTCGATGCTGCCGGCGAGGGAGTTCCCCCTCGACCCGGACGCGATTGCCCGTTTCCGCACAGCGTATCGCCAGCAGATCGAGGGCGATCCGCAGCGTAGCCTGGTCTACCGCGGGGTCAGCGACGGGCAGGTGCCCGGCGGCATCGAGTATTACCTGCCCCTGTTTCACGACGAAACGTCGACACTGTTCGATTATCTCAGCGCCGACACGCGGATCATTCACGACCGCCACCTGCGCGATGCCGCGTCCGCCTTCTTCGACAGCGTCGAGGGCCGCTACGAGCAGCGCCGCCACGACATCGAGCGGCCCCTGCTGCCGCCGGACGCCCTGTACCTGAATCCAGACCGGCTGTTCGAGCAGATCGCCGGACACCGCCGCGTTCAACACCAACCCGGCCCAGTCGATACCGAGGAGCAAACGGCCCCGGCAACCGACCTGCCGACGCGGCCACTGCCGCCGATCGGCATCCAGGCCAAGGCCGCCGACCCGGCCCAGGCCCTGCGCGCGCTGCTGGCCGGGGCCCGGTCCCGCGTGTTGTTCGTCGCCGAGACTGCCGGTCGGCGGGAATCACTGCTGGAGACCCTGAACGGTTTCGGCATCCGCCCGCATGCGGTCGCGGACTGGCAGGCATTCCTCGCCGAAGACGAGCCGGCCTGCATCACCGTGGCACCGCTGGAGACCGGGCTCTGGCTGCACGACAGCGCCCTGTTGATCATCCCCGAGGCCCTGCTGCTCGGCGAGCGCGTCAAGCAGCGCCGGCGCCGCCGGGGGCAGGATGCCGACCAGATCGTGCGCAACCTGGCCGAACTGACGGTCGGTGCACCGGTGGTCCACGAAGACCACGGTGTCGGGCGGTTTCTCGGCCTGCAGATGCTCGAGGCCGGCGGCCAGACGATGGAATACCTGACGCTCGAGTACGCCAAGGGCGACAAGCTGTACGTGCCGGTGTCGTCGCTGAACCTGATCAGCCGCTACACCGGTACCGCGCCCGAATCGGCGCCACTGCACCGACTCGGCAGCGACCAGTGGGAAAAAGCGCGCAAGCGTGCTGCCGAGCGGGTACGCGACGTCGCCGCGGAACTGCTCGACATCTATGCCCGGCGCGAGGCGCGCCAGGGTACCGCGCTGGCCATGCCGGCGGACGAGTACCGCAAGTTCGCGGCCGATTTCGAGTTCGAGGAAACCCCGGACCAGCACGATGCGATCGACGCCATCGTCGACGACATGACCTCGCCCCGGCCGATGGACCGCGTGATCTGCGGCGACGTCGGTTTCGG
>JAGRGW010000194.1 GCA_020445315.1 Gammaproteobacteria bacterium | reverse complement strand
ACACCATGTACGCGATGGTCGATCGTGACGACGATCTGCGCGTGGGCATCAAGTCGACGGCGATCCTGTTCGGTCGTTTCGACCGGCTGGTCATCGGCCTGCTGCAGCTGCTCATGTTGGGTCTGCTGTGGACAGCCGGTCAGTGGGCCAACCTGGGCTGGATCTACCTGTCCAGCCTGGCTGTCGCCGCCGGACTGTTCGCCTACCAGCAGTTCCTGATCCGCGAACGTGACAGGAATGCCTGTTTCCGCGCGTTCCTCAACAATCACTATCTGGGTATGACGGTCTTCGTCGGCGTAATGCTCGACTTCCTGGCCGGATCGGCGTGATGCGCGTGCTGCACCTGGTGTTCTGGCCGGTGCTGTTGCTGCCGGCGGCCTGGTGGGGCTGGCATGCGCTGCACGCGCCGCCGGCGGGGCTGGTGCTCGAGAACGGTGCGCGACTCGCCTGGGTCGACTGCTGGTTCGACAAGCCCTTGTGGCAGCCGCTGTTCTGCGCGCGCCTGCAGACGGCGCCGGATGCGAGCGCCCATCCGCAGACCTACAGCCTGCCCGTCGTGTACATCCCGAAACCTCTGCGCCGGCATTCGGCTCCGCCGCTGCTTTATATCTCCGGTGGTCCCGGCGGATCGAGTTGGCTCGGTGAGGACGATATCGGCTTCTGGCTGGACTGGATCGGACTGAACGACTGGGTCGGTGACCTGGTGCTGTATGACCAGCGCGGTGTCGGTCTCTCGGAACCGGCGCTGGACTGTCCCGAGATCCGCGCCACGACGCGGGAACTGTTGCCGCTGCCGTTGCCGAGCGAAGAGGCGTACCGGCGCATGCGGGTCGCCACCCGTGCCTGCCACGACCGCCTGCTGGGCGAGGGCGTTTCGCTCGATCGCCTGACCACGCGGCACAATGCGGCCGATGCTATCGACCTGTTGCGGGCGATGGGCCTGCAACAGGCGGACGTGTACGCGGTCTCTTATGGCACCCGGGTCGCGCTGGAGATGATGCGTACCGCACCGCAGCAGATTCGTGCCGCCGTGCTCGATTCGCCGTACCCACCCGAGGTGAACTCGGAACTCAGCGACGCCTGGCTGCTGCAGCGGGTACTGGACCTGTTCGCGCGGATCTGCGACCTGGCCGACGAGTGCGCCGAGTCCGCCGACGACCTGCGCGAGGACCTGGCGCGTGCGTTCGAGCGCGTACAGCGGGAGGGTATCAAGCTGAGCGTGCGCGCTCCGGACACCGCGGCGGACCTCGCCGTGGTCTACGATCGCGACGACTTTGCCTGGTTGTTGTTCGAGGCCATGTACCAGTGGAACGTCATCCCCGAACTGCCGCCGAGCGTGCGCGCACTCGCCGACGGCAGGCTCGACAGCCAGATGCGCGAGCTGATCCACGACAGCGTCGTGTCGATGCTCGACGAGTCGATCAGCGACGCGGTCGCGGCGTCTGTCGACTGCCACGACGGCGGCCCGGTCGATGCACGCGATGCGGCACGGGAACTCGACCGTTTTCCCGGTGTCGCCGACATCAAGCGCTTCGACTGGCAGTACCATGCGTGCCGGTTCTGGGCCTCGGGTGATGCCGGCGAGGATTTTCGTTCGCCGGTGCGGTCGGCTGTGCCCAGCCTGCTGCTGGCCGGCGAATTCGATCCGGTGACGCCGCCGGAGTGGGCCGAGAATGCGGTCCGGCACCTGCCCAATGCACAGGTCTTCGTATTCCCGGCGGTCGGTCACGGCGTGCTGGACAGCCATGTCTGTGCGGCCGACCTGACGGCGGCTTTTCTCGCGGATCCGGCGAATCCCGTGCCTCCCGCCTGCCTTTCGCGGCTCTGAATCCGCCTCGGCCCGGCACGCCGGGCGACACGTCGGGCTTGATTCTGTCGGCGGTGTAGGCTAAAAACCCGCGGCCGCAAGCAACTTCGGAGTCAGAACGACATGACAGTGGAACTGCCGGAAGGCTATGAACCTTCTCCGGACGAGGAGTATCTCAATCCTCTGCAATTGGAGTATTTCCGTCGCCAATTGATTCGCTGGCGTGAAGAATTGATGACCGAGGCCCAGGAAACCCTGGACAACCTGCGTGACAAGTCCTACCAGGAGGTCGGCGACGAGGCTGACCGCGCCAGTCGCGAGAGCGAGCACGGCCTGGAACTGCGCACGCGCGATCGCTACCGCAAGCTGCAGCGCAAGATCGAGCAGGCGCTCGAGCGCATCGAGGACGGTAGCTACGGATACTGCGAGGATACCGGTGAGGCCATCGGTGTCGCCCGCCTCAAGGCGCGTCCGATCGCGACGCTGACCATCGATGCCCAGGAACGCCGCGAGATGAAGGAGCGCGTCATCGCCGACCGCTGATCGCCTGGCACCGGTCCCGGTTGAACGGGACCGGTGGCCCGCCGGGTTTCACCGGCCCCTGTCCTGCCCGCGTTACCCCGGTTCCGGGGTGCGAGCCACAACCCAGACGTCGATTCGGGTCGCGCCTGCGCGTCGCAGCACCCGGCTGGCCTCGTTGGCCGTGGCCCCGGTTGTCATCACGTCGTCGACCAGCGCGACGTGCCCCGGCGGTTGCTGTCGGCACTCGAATACCCCGCGGATGTTGCCGCGCCGTGCGCGCCGGCCGAGGCCGCGCTGCGTATGCGCGCTGTCGCGGCGTCGCAGCAGGTCGGAAGCGACCGGCAAGCGACACTGTTTTCCCAGGTGACGGGCGATTTCCGCAGCCTGGTTGAAGCCCCGGCTCCGCAGGCGATTGGCGCTGGCGGCGACCGGAACGAGCACATCAGGCATGTCGCGGCCGGTATTGACGAAGCCGGAAAGTACGTCGGCCAGTATTCGACCGACGAACAACTCGTGGCGGTACTTCAGGCGGGCGACCAGGTCATCGACCGGGTGGGTGTAAAGCAACGGCGCGGTGACGGCGTCGAACCCCGGTGGATCGCGCAGACAGGCCGCGCACAAAGACGCCGGCGGCGCCTCGCGTGGCAGCGGCAGCGCACATCGGCGACAGGCGTGACGATTGAATGGCAGGTTCGCGTGACAGGCGGGACAGATCGCGGCGCCGGGGACGGCGCACAACGGGCAGCTGGCGCCGAATAAGTGGTCAATGATTGGCCAATTGTTAACCATGGAATTCCGTTTCCGTTGACAGGGGGCCTGGGCTGCCGAATCATCCGAAATTTGCCGGACCCACTGCCTGTTTTCACATGAGCCCTCCCATCACCGAATCCACGCGCACTGTCAGCGGGCGTTCTTCGCGCTTTGCCGCGATGCAGATGGACCTCGGCAACATGATCAGCATGCTGTTGCCGCCGCTGCCCGTCCTGTGGTTCGGCGGATCCATGCTGATCTACGCGCTGCACCGGCACCACCCGAATCCGCTGGTCGGCCAGTATACCCAGCGGGCCGCCTACCGGTTCTACGGTGTCATGGGCGCGATTATACCGATCGGCACCTTCTTTCCCGGTCGTGGTATCACGCCGTGGCTGGTTGCGTGGGGGATCGGGCTGGCCGTGATTATCCCCTGGTCGCTGTGGTCCATCGTCCGTATTCGTCGCGAACACTGGCCCGACCTCGAAGTGCCGCGCGATCCCGAAACCTTACCCGAGACCTGATCATGACCCACGACAACGCCGCCACCGACCTGCGCAACGACTGGTCGATCGACGAGATCAACGCGCTGTTCGCATTGCCGTTCGCCGACCTGCTGTACCGCGCACAGGTCGTGCACCGGGCCCATTTCGATCCCAACCAGGTCCAGGTCAGCACGTTGCTGTCGATCAAGACCGGCGCCTGCGCCGAGGATTGCGCCTACTGTTCGCAGAGCGCCCGTTACGACACCGGCCTGGAACGCGAGAAACTGCTGCCGCTGGACGAGGTCGTCGCCGCCGCCGAGGCCGCGCGCGCCAAGGGTTCGACACGATTCTGCATGGGCGCGGCGTGGCGCAATCCCACCGATCGCAATCTCGACAAGGTCATCGAAATGGTGACCGCGGTGCGCGACCTCGGCATGGAGACCTGTGTCACGCTGGGCATGCTGACGGATCGGCAGGCCCGGCGCCTGGCCGATGCCGGGCTCGACTACTACAACCACAATCTCGACACCTCGCCGGAGTTCTACGGCAACGTCATCACCACGCGTACCTTCCAGGACCGGATGGACACGCTGCGTCATGTCCGCGATGCCGGTATCAACGTCTGTTCCGGCGGCATCCTGGGCATGGGCGAGACCGGCACCGACCGCGCGCGCATGTTGCAGGAACTGGCCAACATGCCGCAGCACCCGGAATCGGTGCCGATCAACATGCTGGTCCAGATCGAGGGCACGCCGCTGCATGGAACCGACGAAATCGACGCGCTGGAATTCGTACGTACGATCGCCGTGGCGCGCATCCTGATGCCGCGCAGCCACGTCCGCCTGTCGGCCGGGCGCACCGACATGAGCGACGAGATGCAGGCGCTGTGTTTCCTCGCCGGGGCCAACTCGGTGTTTTACGGCGAACGCCTGCTGACAACCGACAACCCGGCCGCCGACCGCGATCACGAACTGTTCGGGCGACTCGGTATCCGTCTCGAGCAGCGTGAACTGGATGCCGACCAGGCTGTTTGCTGCGGCTCCGGCCATGGCGCCTGAAACGGCGATCGCTTACGCCGATGGGTGACGCCTTGCTGAGCGTGCTCGAGGCCCAGATGCAACGACGGCGCGACGATGGACTGTATCGTCAGCGTTCGGTCGTCGACGGAAAGCAGGGCCCCGAGCTGGTCGTCGACGGCCGACGCCTGCTGGCGTTCTGCTCCAATGACTACCTGGGTCTTGCCGCCGATCCGCGCTTGGTCGAGGCGGCGCAGCGGGGCCTGACGCGCTACGGTGTCGGCAGTGGCGCCGCGCACCTGGTCAGCGGACACAGTGCCGCGCACCATGCGCTGGAAGAGGAACTGGCCGAGTTCACCGGGCGCGAGCGCGCGCTGCTGTTCTCGACCGGTTACATGGCCAACCTCGGTGTCGTTGCAGCACTGCTCGGGCGCGGTGACCAGGTGTTCGGGGACCGCCTCAACCATGCCTCGCTGATCGATGGCGGCCTATTGTCGCGGGCGCGTTTCCACCGCTATGCACATGCCGACATGGCGGCCCTGGCCTCGCTTCTGCCCGAATGTGATGGGCGCAAGCTGGTCGTGACCGATGGCGTGTTCAGCATGGACGGCGACGTCGCGCCCCTGTCGCAGCTGGTATCGGTTTGCGGCGACAACGATGCCTGGCTGATGGTCGACGATGCGCACGGCATCGGTGTGCTCGGTCCCGGTGGCGGCGGCAGCGTGGCCGAGGCAGGCCTGAGCCAGCACGAGGTACCGGTGCTGATGGGCACGCTGGGCAAGGCCCTGGGCAGCGCGGGTGCCTTCGTCGCCGGGTCGCAGGTCCTGATCGAGACGCTCATACAGTTCGCCCGCCCGTATATCTATACGACAGCGATGCCGCCAGCGATGGCCGAGGCCACGCGTGCCAGTCTGCGAATCTGCCGCGAGGAGGAATGGCGTCGCGAGCGATTGCAGGGATTGGTGGCCCGGTTCCGCCACGGCGCGCAGCGCATGGGTCTGCAGCTGGGAGAATCCCGCACGCCGATCCAGCCGATACTGCTCGGCGACAGCCGGCGCGCGCTGTCCTGGAGCGACGAGTTGCGACGCCAGGGCATACTGGTCACGGCCATTCGGCCACCGACCGTGCCGGATGGCGCGGCGCGCCTGCGGGTGACCCTGTCGGCAGCGCACACGGCGGCTCAGGTCGATACCCTGCTGGAGGTCCTCGGCGAGGTCGCGTCGGGTGAGGGGGCATGACGTTGTATCGCCACGTTCGCGGCGTCGGCCGACCACTGGTCGCATTGCACGGTTGGGGCATGAACAGCGCGGTCTGGGAACCGCTGCTGGCTGGCCTGGCGGAGCATTTCCAGGTCACCGTCATCGAACTGCCGGGCCACGGCGGCAGTCCGCCGGCGGTCACCGCAGACCTCGGCCTGTGGGCGCAGATGTGTCTCGATGCAGCGCCACCGCAGGCGCACTGGATCGGCTGGTCGTTGGGCGGACAGGTCGCGATGCAGGCGGCGCTGGCTGCGCCGGCGCGGTTCACCGGCCTCTCCCTGCTGGCCTCGACGCCCAGTTTCGTACAGCGTCCGGACTGGCCCGACGCGATGGCCGCGCGGGTCTTCGACCAGTTTGCCGGCGCGCTGGCGGCCGATCCGGCGACGACGCTGATGCGGTTCCTCGGTCTTCAGGTCAAGGGCGCCGAGCATGCACGCGAGACGCTGCGGCTGCTGCGCGAAGAGATCGGCCTGCGGCCGCCGGCCACCCTGGACGGCCTGACCCAGGGCCTCGAACTGCTGGCCGCGACTGACCTGTGCGACCGGCTGGGCGATATCGACTGCCCGACCCACTGGCTGTTCGGAAGTCGCGACACCCTGGTACCCGTTGGTGTCAGCGAACGCATTCGGTCAATACTGGCGGGTGCGTCGATTGACATCATCGACGGCGCCGGACATGCGCCCTTCCTCTCGCATCCCTATGAATGTCTCGAGCGGTTGCTCGATGTCGCGGTGTGACATGAACGAAGACGGTTCGATGCCGATAGACAAGCGTCAGGCGCGGCGCAGCTTCGGGCGCGCGGCGACCACCTACGACGAGGTCGCGGTGCTGCAGCACGAAACCGGTCGGCAGATGGTCGAGCGGCTCGACTACATGCGTATCGAGCCGGAGTCGATACTGGACATCGGCTGCGGCACGGGCCTGACCACCGAACGGCTGTTACGGCGATTTCCGCGGGCACGCGTGTTCGCGCTCGATTTCGCCCTGCCGATGCTGGCGCGGACGAAGCGGCGTGGTCGCTGGTTGCGGCGGCCTGCCTGCGTCTGCGGCGACCTCGATCACCTGCCGGTCGCCGCGCAGAGCGTGGACCTGGTGTTCGCCAACGCGTCGCTGCAGTGGAGCGCCAACCCGGCTGCCGCGCTGCGCGACATCGCGCGCGCCGTGAAACCCGGTGGGCTGCTGATCTTCAGTAGTTTCGGCCCGGGGACGCTGCGCGAGCTACGCACCGCATGGTCCGAGGTCGATGGACATCCGCACGTGCACACGTTTATCGACATGCACGATTACGGCGACATGCTGACGGCCAGCGGGCTGGCCGATCCGATCATGGACGTCGAGCGCATGACCCTGACCTATGCCGAGGTGGGACAACTGATGCGGGAGATCAAAGTGATAGGCGCAGGCAATGCCAGTGTCGGGCGCGGACGCGGACTGGTCGGGCGCGAGCGGATGGCGCGCCTGCATGCCGCGTACGAGCGTTTTCGCGATGCCGACGGTCGCCTGCCGGCGAGCTACGAAATCGTCCACGGACACGCCTGGGCACCCGCGCAGCGCCAGGTGGATGGTGAGGTTCGTGTCGCCGTGGACGTGTTGCGTCGGCCCCGGTGAGCCAGGGCATATTCGTTACCGGCACCGATACCGGCAGCGGCAAGACCGAGGTTGCCGTCGCGCTGCTGCAGGGGCTGGGGCGCAGCGGCCTACGCGCCGTCGGGTACAAGCCGGTGGCATCCGGGGCCGACCCAATTGACGGGATTCTGCAGAATGACGATGCCCTGGCGCTGCAGCGGGCGGGCGCACCGGGTGTCGCCTACGCCGACCTCAATCCCTACTGCTTTTCGCCCGCCATCGCCCCGCATCTGGCTGCCCGCGAGGCGGGCGTGGACATCGATGCCGACCGCATCGTCGCGCATTACCGTCGATTGGCCGGCCAGGCCGACTGGGTCGTCGTCGAGGGGGCCGGGGGGTGGCGTGTACCGTTGTCGGACGGGTTCGACATGCGGGCGTTGGCGTTGGCGCTTGGGGTGCCCGTGGTTCTCGTGGTCGGCCTGCGTCTCGGCTGCATCAACCATGCGCTGCTGAGCGAGCAGTCGATCCTCGACAGTGGGGCATCGCTGCTTGGCTGGATCGGTTCGGCCGTGGACCCGGCAATGGCACGTCCCGACGACAACATCCGGTCCCTGCGGCAGGTGCTGGCTGCCCCTTGCCTCGGTATCCTGCCGCGCGATCGTTCCGAGGCGGCAGTGGACGCGGTTGCAGCGCGTGTACAGGACGCCATGCGGGCGCAGCTGGAATCCGGCCTATAGAATTCTGCCGAACGCAATAGATGTGGATCAGATACTTCTAATATTAAAGAAGTCAAATACCATAAAAAGATTTTTAACTGATCCTGGTCAAATTTGCTTGGATATCGCTGTGCCCCACGATACCCTTGCCTCCGCGAAAAATACGATCGTGGTGGTCGAAGCAGGGGCCAGTGGCGCAAACCTGCCGGAAGTGATCCTGCCGTATGGTGGTCTCCAACAAGTGCACCGACCCCGACCTGAGTCGAGTGGTCGTCAGGCCGAACCGTTCGCTGAGCTGGCGTCAATCATTGATTTTCCTGGCCGCGATCGCCGTGCCTTTGCTGCTGGTGTCGATTGTGCTGGCAGCCCGTGGTTTCTGGATGATCCTGCCGTTTGCAGGTCTCGAGCTCGCGGCGCTCTTTGCGTGCATCTACATGGTTTCGCACGCCGCGCAGCGCTGCGAAGTGATTTCCATCGGCGCCACCGTCGTGACGGTCGAGAAGGGGAGAGAACGGGGTCGCTGCCCGGACAAGGGTGGGCCAGAGGAGAGAACCGAGTTTGCCCGCGGCTGGGTGCGCGTCGAACTGTCGAAGCAGTCGACGCACTGGTACCCGCGGCGCCTGTGGATCGGTGCATCCGGTCGCCGCGTCGAGTTGGGCGAGTTCCTGGTCGATGACGAAAAGGAAGCGCTAGCCGCAGAGCTGCATCGCCTGCTTTCTGCCTGATCGAATCCAGATATCGCATGTATGCCCACGGGCGTGCCTGCGGAATGAATCAGAAAACGATAGAAATTCGGGGGGACCGAAGCTGTGAGACTGAAACAACGACTGACGGCGCTGATGTCAGTTCTGGCCGCAGCCGCCATGACGCCGGCGGCCGCAGACTGGGCGCTGAACATGCGGCAGGGTGTGACCCAGACCAGTCAAAGTGTCTACGAACTGCACATGATCATCTTCTGGGTGTGCTGCGCGATCGGTGTGGTCGTGTTCGGTGCGATGATCTATTCGATCGTCAATCACCGGAAGTCGAAGGGCGCCGTCGCCGCCCAGTTCCACGAGAGCACGACGATGGAGATCCTGTGGACCGTCGTGCCGATCGTCATCCTCGTCAGCATGGCCATCCCGGCCACGAGCACGCTGCTGGCGATGGAAGACACCAGCAACGCCGACCTGACGATCAAGGTCACCGGCCTGCAGTGGCGCTGGAAATACGATTACGTCGACGGCGATGCCGCCGGCGTGTCCTTTGTCAGCTCGCTGCACCCGAAGCACAACGAGGCACGTCAGCTCGGCTCCGGTGCCGACCTGGGCCAGTTCGGCGACCAGTACCTGCTCGATGTCGATAACCCGGTGGTGATCCCGACCGGCAAAAAGGTGCGCTTCCTGCTGACCGCCGCGGACGTCATTCACGCCTGGTGGGTGCCGGACCTCGGCTGGAAGAAAGACGCGATCCCGGGCTTCATCAACGAGGCCTGGACCCAGGTCGACGAGCCGGGTGTCTACCGCGGCCAGTGCGCCGAGTTGTGTGGCCGCGATCACGGCTTCATGCCGATCGTCGTGGTCGCGATGGCGCCAAACGACTACGCCGAATGGGTGGTGAAGCAGAAGGGTGCGGTCGAGGCCGAGATCGCTTCGGCCGACCGTGAATGGACCATGGACGAGCTGATGGCCAAGGGTGAGCAGGTATACAACACCAACTGCGCCGCGTGTCACCAGGCCAACGGCCAGGGCGTGCCGCCGGCATTCCCGCCGATCGCCGGCAGTGCCATCGCAACCGGTGACGAGGCCGGCCACATCGCCCGCGTCATGAACGGCAAGGCAGGTACCGCGATGGCGCCTTACCGCGACATCCTCAGCGATGCCGACATGGCGGCCGTACTGACCTACCAGCGTAACTCCTGGGGTAACGCTGCCAGCATGATCCAACCCGCTGCCATCAAAGCAGCCCGTTAAGCCGTAATCCGGGAGAGTCAAAAAAATGAGTACTGCTACAGCCACTCACGACGATCATCACGATCACGGGCCTGCCAAGGGCCTGATGCGGTGGGTCACGACCACCAACCACAAGGACATCGG
>JAGRGW010000193.1 GCA_020445315.1 Gammaproteobacteria bacterium | reverse complement strand
TGGCCACGACAAAGATGACGCCGATAGCCATCAACACCCATGAAAGCATTTCCCAGGTGAACACGGCGGCGATCACGCTGCTCGACGTCCCATCCGCAGGTACCAGGATCTGCAGGCCCGCATCGAACACCGGGTGGGAAAAATCGAGTACCTGCTCGCGGTCGGCGGTGATCGAGATATTGCCGATCGCCAGGTCGACTTCGCCGTTCTGGACCCTGGTCAGCATCTGCTTGAAGGTCTCGACGGACTCGATGCGATAGGTCCTGTCGAGTTCGCGCGCCAGTGCTTCCCACAGTTCGACACTGAACCCGACCAGTTGGCCATCCACCATCATCGCGAACGGTTTGCGCTCGACGGTTGCCACGGTCAGGCCGTTGTCGCCGAAAGACGGGATCGGTAGGCAGAGGATCGACAGGCAGAAGAGCCAGGCGGCGCGGGTGCTGTTCAATGCGGTTTCTCTTTACGTTTGATGTTGCTCAGTCGTCGCCCAGGTAGCGCTGCAAAAGGGCCTCCCAGTCCGGTCCACGACCGAACCGCAACAGGCCCTGGTTGAGGCCCTCGCGCAGGGCGCTGCCGGTCGGCAGGCCGATGGCGTAGTCCTGCGGCTCGAAGCTGAGCTTGAGCACCTGTAGGGTGTCGGGATGGTCGGTCCGCACGCGGTACCGCAGCAGGGGGCGATCGTAGACGACGGCATCGATCCTGCCGGCGACCAATGCCTGCAGTGCGCTGTCCGCGTCCGGGTAGGCCTGGTGGCCGATGCCCTTGCGCTGCAGGCGTTCCTGGCTGGTCGAGTCCGCGATGGTGCCCGTGCGCACCCGGGCCAGGTCACCCTCGGCTTCCACGGTGCTCGACAGTGCGTCGAGGGTCAGGGCCGTCGTCAGGCTCGCCGTGATCGTCGACACGATGATCAGGCTCGCGAACATCCACACCAGCGCAACGGCCCTGCCGGCGGGCGTGATCGGCGCCTTGTCACCGTAGCCCACGGTTGTCATCGTCACGCTCGACCACCACAGCCCGGATCCGATGCCGCGCACCGGGTCGCCCGGGAACTGGCCGTTTTTCCGGCGCTCGAGCAGCCAGACCACGGCCCCGACGAATGCCAGCAGGCCGAGCAGCGCGGCGACAACGGCGAGGAAGCGGGGCGAGGCGAAACTCCGTGCCACCGCCCACCAGCTGCCGCCGTCTTCCTGGCGTACGGCCACGCCGAGGCCAGTGCGGTAAAACGGATGGCTGAAATCGAACAGTATCTCTCGCTGCGGTGTCACGGACAGTGCCCCGACGGCCGCATCGAAATGCCCGTCGGCAATGCCCTGGACCATCTCGTCGAGACTCACCTCGACATAGCGACTGCGCATGCCGGCTTCCGCCAGCGACTGTTCCCACAGCGTGATCGCAATACCCTGCCAGTCGCCGGCCGCGTCCTGGAATGCAAACGGCGGTACGGACCGGGTCGCCACCGTCAGCAGCCCCGGTTCGCTGGCATGCAGCGAGGGGCAGCCGGCCATGGCGGCAAGGATCGTCAACAGGACAGCGATCGAATGGTTTCTGGACAACCTCTTCCCCCGTGCGCTTTCGGTCTCGTCCCGGCGGAGGTGGCAACGACCGGCACGGGCAGGGGATGCCGACCGGACGGTGCCGTCAGTTCAGCTCGTTCATATAGAAATGGTCGGCGGTCGAGTAGAGCCCGCGACGCCATTCGGCCGGTCGATCGCCGTAGGTGTACGTGACCCGCTCGACCGACAGCAGCGGTACGCCGGGCTCCACGTGCAGCAGTTCCGCGCTGCGCGGGTCGGCTGCCACGGCCCGGATGCGCTCTTCCGCGCGGATCATGTGCAGGCCGAAGCGTGATTCGAACAGGCTGTAGAGCGAACCGTGCCACTTCTTCAACATGTCGAGCGTCAGGCCCCGAAAGAACTCGCCCGGCAGGTGGATCTCGTCCACGACCACCGGCTTCGCATCGAATTCGAGGAGCCGGCGGATGACGATGACGGACGCCCCGGGCTTGATCGCCAGGATGCGTGCCGCTTCCTGTCCCGCCTTGGCGCGCCCGCACTCGAGCGGTACGCTCGACGGGTAGGAGAGGTCGGTGCCCTCGGGCACGAGGCGCAGGAAACGAAACAGCGACCGTGGATCGTTGTGCGAGGCAACGAAGGTACCCTTGCCCTGCTTGCGGACGAGCAGGTTCTCGGCCGCCATCTCGTCGATGGCCTTGCGCACGGTGCCCTGGCTGA
>JAGRGW010000192.1 GCA_020445315.1 Gammaproteobacteria bacterium | reverse complement strand
GGCCTCCTCGGCCTCCTGGCGGGAAAACCAGCCGAGGCGCTTCTTCGCACTGCGTAGATTGAAAAACAGTTTGCGCTGCGCCTTGGTGGTCGCGACCTTGACGGTCCGCCAGTTGCGCAGGATGTACTCGTGTATCTCGGCCTTGATCCAGTGCACGGCGAAAGAAACCAGGCGCACGCCCATGTCCGGATCGAAGCGACGCACGGCCTTCATCAGGCCCACCGTCCCTTCCTGGATCAGGTCCTGTTGGGGCAGCCCGTAGCCGTTGTAACCGCGCGCGATTCGAACCACGAAGCGTAGATGCGCCATGACCAGCGAACGCGCCGCGTCGAGATCGTTACGGTCGCGCAGGCGTACCGCCAGGTCGTGCTCTTCCTCTGCCGTCAGCATCGGCAACTGGAAGGCTGCGCCGATGTAGGCGTCCATGTTGCCGGTCGGCAACGTCATAGGAATGGCGAGTGATTTGCCCATGTATCCCCTGCTTTATCTTTATAACTGCAACTTAAATTTAGCACTCCAACCAACAGAGTGCCAGCCTGTTTTGGCAGACACCGTGTGAGAGTGCTAAAAACGCACCAAAGTTCCCTTTTCGGCAAATACCATAGGAAATTTAACGACTTAATCGCTACCCTCGGATCGCACGGCACAGGCTGTGCCCCGGGCGGCGCCGGTTCTGCTACTGCGGCTCGATCCGGCTCAGGTGCCGACTGACGGCGAGCCAGGCACCGCCGAGACCCAGCAGCGGTCCGCCGATCAGGATCCCGGCCAGGCCGAGCGGGTCGGCCAGGTCGAGCGCGAAGTCGGAGGCGTAGAGCCCGGCCAGTCGCTGCACGGAATCGTCGAGCAGGTACAGCGAGCCGACGATCAACAGCACCGCGATCGTGGCGCCGAACAGGCCGTGCCAGATGCCTTCGTACAGGAACGGTCGCCGGATGAAGGCGTGGGTACCGCCGACCAGTTTCATGACCTCGATCTCGTGCTGGCGGTTCTGGATTTCCAGGCGGATCGTGTTGCCGATGATCAGCAGCACGGCGCCGGCCAGCATCACGGCGAGGATCAGCGTGCCACGCTCGATCGTCGCGGTGATCGCGGCCAGGCGCTGCACCCATTTCAGGTCGACCTGGGCCAGTTCGATCTCGCGGTAGGCCTGCAGTTCGGCCGCGATCCGTGCCACCGCTTCCGATTCGGTTGAGGATTCGACCGGGCGCACGAGCACGACGGGCGGCAGCGGGTTCTCGTCGATCAGGTCGACGGCCTCGCCGAAGCCGGACAGCCGGCGGAATTCGTCGAGTGCGTCGGCACGGCTGATCAGTCGGGTCTCGGCGACGTCGGCGCGTTGGTCGACCAGTTGGCGCACGCGCTCGGCCTGGACGTCGTCAACGTCGTCGGCCAGAAACAGCGAGATGCTGGCGGCGCCCTGCCAGGTGGTGCTGAGTCCGCGCACGTTGTCGACCAGCAGGTGCAGGCCGCCGGGCAATGCGAGCGCGATACCGATGACCGCGGCCGTCATCAGCGTGCCGAGTGGGCTGCGGCTGAGGCGACCAAGGGCCGACAGCGCCATCTGTGCGTGCCGCAGCAGCCAGGTCAGCGGGTTGCGGTTGCGTCGAAACGACGGTGGACGCTTGCGGCCGTTCACGTGGCCGCCCCGCTGTCGCTGTCAATACGCCCCTGGTGCAGCCTGATGACCCGGCGACCCAGCCGCCGCACCAGGTCGATATCGTGGGTTGCGATCAACAGCGTCACGCCGACCTGGTTGAACTGCAGGAAGAGTTCCATGATCTCGCGCGACAGTTCCGGGTCGAGATTGCCGGTCGGTTCGTCTGCCAGCAGCACCGGCGGCTTGCTGACCAGCGCGCGGGCGATGCCGACACGTTGCTGTTCCCCGCCGGAAAGGCTCACCGGGAACACCTTTTCCTTCTTCAGCAGGCCGACCTTGTCCAGCGCCGCCCGCACCCGGCGCTGGATCTCGGCATGGCCCATACCGGCCACGACCAGCGGCAGCGCCACGTTGTTGAATACGCTGCGGTCATGCAGCAGGCGGTGGTCCTGGAAGATCATGCCGACCTCGCGCCGGTGAAACGGCACGTCGCGCCGGCTGAGCCTGTTCAGATTACGCTCGTTGACCCAGACCTGGCCCCGCGTGGCGCGTTCGAGCAGTGCGATCAGCCTCAGCAGCGTACTCTTGCCGGCGCCCGAGTGGCCGGTCAGAAAGGCCATCTCGCCGGCCTCCAACTGCAGGTCGACGCCGGACAGGCCCTCGTGCCCGGTCGGGTAGCGCTTGGCGACGTTGTCGAACCTGATCACGGTTGCACCGTGATCACGGGCCACGGGCCACGGGCCACGGGCCAATGGCGAACGTTGGGTTCCTTGCCTGCATAGGTTGCGCACGGGGCAGCGAGCAGGGAGCGATCCTGTTCGCAATCTCGACCTCCCAGGCCCGTGGTCCGTGGCCCGTGGCCCTCGGTCCTAGGCCGCACGCCCTCGGCCCTACGAGTAGCAACGCTACTCGAATAACGCTTTGACGAACTCATCGGCATCGAACGGTCGCAGGTCCTCGATACTCTCGCCGACGCCGATGAAGCGGATCGGCACGCCGAGGCGGTCGGCGATGGCGAACAGGATGCCACCCTTGGCGGTGCCGTCGAGCTTGGTCAGCGTGATGCCGCTCAGGCCAACCGCCTGGTTGAACTCCACGGCCTGGTTCAGGGCGTTCTGGCCGTTGCCGGCATCGACGACCAGCATGATCTCGTGTGGTGCATTCGGATCGATCTTTTTCATGACCCGGGTGATCTTCGCCAGTTCGTCCATCAAGTTCGACTTGGTGTGCAGGCGCCCAGCGGTATCGGCGATCAGGACATCGACGGAACGCGCGGTCGCCGCCTCCAGCGCGTCGTAGATCACCGATGCGGCATCGGCGCCGGTGGCCTGGGCAACGACAGGGATGCGGTTGCGTTCGCCCCAGGTCTGTAATTGCTCGACGGCGGCGGCGCGGAAGGTGTCGCCGGCGGCCAGCATGACGCTCTGGCCCTCGTCCTGCAGGCGGCGGGCGAGCTTGCCGATCGTC
>JAGRGW010000020.1 GCA_020445315.1 Gammaproteobacteria bacterium | reverse complement strand
TACCTGCAAGGGCTGCATGGAGTGTATCGAGGTCTGTGAAGACGAGGCGCTGGTCGCCGAGAAGCAAACGCAGGACGCGGTCGCGAAGATGCAACGCGACTGGGATTTCTGGCTCGACCTGCCGACGACCGACCCGGGATTCATCCGCATTGATGATCTCGACGAGAAGATCGGCGCGCTCGAGACCCTGTTGCTCGACAAGCACAACTACCAGTCGCTGCAGTCGGGCGATGGCGCCTGCATGGGTTGCGGTGAGAAGACCGTCATTCACCTGTTTACCGGTACCGTCACCGCGCTGATGCAGCCGCGGGTCAAGCGTCACCTGGCCGAGATCGACGACCTGGTCAATCGCCTGGAGACCCACGTCCGGCTGAAACTGGCCGAGGGCATGGACCTGTCCAACGTGGCCCGCATCGACGCCGCGGTCGACGCGCACAAGGACGGCGACCTGACGCTGTCGGACCTGTCCGGTCAGCTGGCCGGCGGCGCGCAGCCGGTCGACCAGAAGTGGCTGCGCCGGGTCACCCAGCTGCTGGAAAAGTTGCGCTACCTGAAGTGGCAGTACACCGAGGGCAAGACAGGTAACGGTCGTGCCGAGATGGGCATCATCAACGCGACCGGCTGCACGTCGGTGTGGGGCTCGACGTTCCCGTACAACCCGTACCCGTTCCCGTGGGCCAGTCACCTGTTCCAGGACTCGCCGTCGGTTGCGATGGGCATCTTCGAGGGCCATATGCGCAAGATGGCCGAGGGCTTCAAGGCGATCCGCCAGGCGAAGCTCGAACTCGACGGCAAGTACAGCGCGGCCGAACACGACAGCTTCTTCACCTATTTCGACTGGAAGCAGTTCAGCGACGAGGAGTGGCGGCTGTGCCCGCCGGTCGTGTCGGTTGGCGGTGACGGCGCGATGTACGACATCGGTTTCCAGAACCTGTCGCGTGCGCTGGCCTCGGGCATGCCGATCAAGGTGCTGGTGCTCGATACCCAGGTCTATTCGAACACTGGTGGTCAGGCCTGCACATCGGGCTTCGTCGGCCAAGTCGCCGATATGTCGCCGTACGGCAAGGCCTGGAAGGGCAAGACCGAGATCCGCAAGGAAATGGGCCTGATCGGCATGGCGCACCGGACGTCGTTCGTGTTGCAGGGCTCGATGTCGCACACGACGCACCTGCTCGAGGGTTACATCGACGGCCTCAACAGCCGCCGGCCGGCACTGTTCAACATCTACGCGGTGTGCCAGCCGGAGCATGGTGTCGGCGATGCCATGTCGCAGCACCAGTCGAAGCTGGCGGTTGAGTCGCGGGCCTACCCGCTGTTCCGCTACGACCCGGATGCCGGGGTGGCGTTCGAGGATGCCTGCACGATCGAGGGCAACCCGGCACTCGATGCCGACTGGCCGGAGTACACGATCAGCTACCAGCAGGAAGACGGTGCCGAGGGCAGAATCACGGTGCCGCTGACGTTCGCCGATTTCGCCCTGACCGAGGGTCGCTTCCGCAAGCATTTCCGCAAGGCGCCTCCCGAGACCTGGCACGACGACATGGTGCCGCTGGCCGAGTTCATCGACCTGGACGAGAACGACCGCGAGGGCAGGTTCCCGTACCTGTGGGCGACCGATACGAAGAACCGGCTGATGCGCGTGCTGGTTGCGCAGGAACTGGTGCGCTCGACCGAGGAACGGCGCGAGTTCTGGCAGCAGCTGAAATCGCTGGTCGGCATGAACCGCGAGGTCGACGTCGAACAGGTCAGGGCCGAGACCCGCGCCGACATGGCGCGCTCGATCACGGCCGGCCTGCTGGCCATGGCCAATGGGGGTGATGCGTCCGCGTTGCTGGCCGAGCCGGCCACTGGCGTGGGCGATGTGCCTGCCGGGCTGCCGGCGGCCGCCAACCTGCCGTGGGAGTACGAACCGGTCTGGCTCGAGACACCCGAATGCACGGCCTGCGATGAATGCACCGACATCGCGCCGAAGACCTTCCGGTACAACGACGACAAGAAGGCCGTCGTCATCGACCCGCAGGGCTCGCCGTACCGGGACCTCGTCAAGGCCGCCGAGAAGTGCACGGCCGGCTGTCTGCACCCCGGCACGCCATGGCGGGCCGACGAGAAAGACGCGGAGAAGCTGATGAAGCGGGCGGAGAAGTACCAATGAACGGATCGTTGATCCGTTCATTCGGGCCGCGGGCCGGGGGCCTCGGGCCAAACCCTTCCCGTCATTCCCGCGAATGCGGGAATCCAGTGCACGACGATCGGGAGATTCCCGCTTGCGCGAGAATGACGGTGGGTGCGCCGCGGCGGACAACAAGGCCGCACAGAGAGTTGGCCCGCGGCCCGCGGTCCGTGACCCGTGTGCCCCGGCCCTCGGCCCTTTGCCCTCTTCACGACGCGGAGCGTGCCTTATGAACCTGCTCAACCTCTTCCGCGCCGATGGCACCTTCTCCCACGGTGGTATCCACCCGGTCGATCACAAGGAGCAGACGGCGGGCAAGGCCATACGCCGCCTGCCGTTTGCGCCGAGGGTCGTCGTACCGTTGTCGCAGCACAAGGGCGCACCGGCCAGGCCGATCGTGCATGTCGGCCAGGAGGTCGTGCGCGGCGAACCGATCGCCGAGGCCGACGGGCACGTGTCGGTGCCGATGCATGCACCGGCTACTGGCCGCGTTTCTGCGATCGAGCTGTGGCCGACGGCCGAGGGCCCGAAGTCGCCGGCCATTGTCATCGATGTCTACCAGGCATCGAGCCAGGAGGTCCTGTTCGGTGATGAGGTCGATGTCGACAGCCTGACGCGCAAGGACATCGTGCAGGCGGTCAAGGATGCCGGCCTCGTCGGGCTGGGCGGGGCTGCGTTTCCGAGCCACGTCAAGATGCAGCCGCCGGGCAACCTTCCGATCCACACGCTGCTGGTCAACGGCTGCGAGTGCGAGCCGTACCTCACCTGCGACCACCGCGTCATGCTCGAACAGACCGACGCCCTGCTGCGCGGTGTCCGGCTCATGATGCGTGCGACCGGTGCGGTGCAGGCACTGATCGGTGTCGAGGACAACAAGATGGATGCCGTCGGTGCCATCAGCGACCGGCTGGCGGAAGGCGACATGGTTTCGGTACACGCGGTGCAGGCCCGTTACCCGCAGGGCGCCGAAAAGATGCTGGTCGAGGCGCTGCTGGACCGGCAGATCCCGGAAGGCGGTCTGCCGGCCGATCTCGGCGTCGTCGTCTACAACGTGGGTACGCTGGCGCAGATCGGCGAACTGTTGCCGCGGGGCAGGGGGCTGATCGAGCGTGTCATCACGGTATCGGGGCCAGGTGTGCGTAAACCCGGCAACTACCTCGTGCCGCTGGGTACGCCGGTTTCGTTCCTGCTGGAGCAGGCGCAGGCCGACGAAACGGCCAACGAGGTCATCCTCGGTGGCCCGATGATGGGAATGACGGTTGCATCGCTGGATGTGCCCATCACCAAGGGTGTGTCCGGCATTGTCGTCTATGCGCAGGGTGATGCCGACCAGTCGCGTCGCCAGGTGTACCCGTGTATCAAGTGTTCGCGCTGTGTCGAGGCCTGCCCGATGCACCTGAACCCGTCGATGCTGGGCCAGTTGGCGCGCAAGCGCGACTACGCGACGATGGCCGCTGACTATCATCTCGACCAATGCTTCGAGTGCGGCTGTTGCGCCTATGTCTGCCCGTCGAACATTCCGTTGACCCAGTACTTCCGGATCGCCAAGGCGATCAACCGGGAGCAGACGGCACTGGCGGGTTGAGGGGTTGGCCATGTTCAGTAACAAGCCTGTCGAGATCCGCACCGCGCCGCACCTGAAACGACCGCAGACCGTCGACGTGATCATGCGCAACGTCGTTTACGCGTTGCTCCCGATCGTCGCCTTCTCGGTCTACCAGTTCGGTATCAGCGCGCTGGCGCTGGTGCTGACGACCACGGCAGTGGCGATGGCGACTGAACAGCTGTTCTCGTCGCTGTCCGGTCGCGGCAACACGCTGAAGGACTGGAGCGTCGTCATCACCGGTATCCTGCTGGCGCTGACACTGCCACCCGGTTTCCCCTTGTGGATGGCGGCAGTCGCGGCTTTCGTCGCGGTCGCGCTCGGCAAGTCATTGTTCGGTGGTCTCGGTTTCAATGTCATGAACCCGGCCCTGATCGGCCGCGCCTTCGTCCAGGCCGCATTCCCGGTCGCGATCACGACCTGGACGCCGGCGTTCGCGCCCGGACGCTTCAGCGAGTTCATCCCGTCGACGTTCACGCTGCCGTTCATGCAGCCGGTCCCGGTCGATGCCTGGATCGAGGCCTTGAACATCGACGGGTTCACCGGGGCCACGCCGCTGGCGCTGCAGAAGTTTCAACACATCAACATCGATACCTTCCACCTGATGTTCGGCAATATCGAGGGCTCGGCCGGCGAGGCCTCGTCACTGCTGATCCTGGCCGGGGGGCTGTACCTCGCGGCCCGGCGCATGCTCGACTGGCGTATCCCTTTCGGCGTGCTGGCGGGGGCCGCGCTGGTCGCGACGCCGCTGTGGCTGGTCGACGATCACCTGTTTCCGTCGCCATTCTTCGTCTGGTTCTCGGGCGGACTGATGCTCGGTGCGTGGTTCATGGCCAGCGACATGGTCGCATCGCCGGTCACGGCGCGGGGTGCGCTGATTTACGGCGGACTGATCGGCGTCCTGACCGTCGTCATCCGCCTGTTCGGTGGCCTGCCGGAAGGGGTCATGTACGCGATCCTGCTGGCCAACGCCGCATCGCCGCTGATTGCGTCGTGGACTCAGCCGCGTGTCTATGGTGAGCAGGGGCGCGAACGGTCTGCAACACGTGCCGGATCGACCGGGGGTGCCTCATGAGCGACATCGCATCAACGCCGGTGGCGCAGAATACGCTCGGTTTCCGCATGGTCCGAACACTGGGTGCGATCGCCATGCTGTCCGGCCTGCTCGTCGTCCTGGTGTTCCAGTTCACAAAGCCGATCATCGCCGAGAACCAGCGGGTCGCCATCGAACAGGCGGTATTCCAGGTCGTGCCCGGTGCCACGTCGCGCAGCGACTGGGTGCTGACGGACAGCGGTCTCGCAACGTCCGGGAGCGACGGCGAGGTGATCTATGCCGCCTATAGTGGTGATGGTGAGCTGAAGGGCGTGGCGCTGGCCGCCGGCGCGCAGGGCTACCAGGACATCGTCAAGCTGCTGTATGGCTACGACCCGTCCTGCCAATGTGTGCGCGGTATCAAGATCCTGAAGATGACGGAGACGCCGGGGCTCGGCGACAAGATCGCATTCGATCCCGCTTTTCTGGCCAACTTCGACACGCTCGATGCACGCCTGAACGGCGCCGGCGATGGCCTCGCCAACACCATCGTCGCCGTCAAGCACGGCAGGAAGACGCACGACTGGCAGGTCGACGCCATCGCCGGTGCGACGATCTCGTCGGTTGCCGTCGCCAACGCGATCAACCGCAGTCTGCAACGCGCCGCACCGCTGTTGCAGCGCGAACTGGATCGTATCAGGACCCAAACCAACGAAGGGGGGGCGGACTGATGGCCGGGCTACCCAACCAGACCGAGAAACTCAGCCTCGATACCTTCTTGCGCGGGCTGTGGGAAGAGAATCCCGTGTTCGTCATGCTGCTGGGCATGTGCCCGGTGCTGGCCGTGACCAACTCGACGATGAATGCTATTGCGATGGGGCTGGCGACGACGTTCGTACTGGTGGCATCGAGCGTGTTGATCTCGCTGATCCGCAACCTGATCCCGAAGCAGGTTCGCATCGCCAGCTATATCGTCATCATCGCGACCTTCGTCACCGTCGTCGACTACGCGATCCAGGCCATCAGCCTCGATCTGTACAACGCGCTCGGTGCCTTCATTCAGCTGATCGTGGCCAACTGCGTCATCCTCGGTCGTGCCGAGGCCTACGCGTCGAAGCAGCGCCTGCATACGACGCTGGTCAACAGCCTCGGCATGGGGGCCGGGTTCACGCTGGCGCTGCTTTCGCTGGGGACGGTACGCGAGGTGCTCGGCAACGGCACGCTGCTCGGTTACGCCGTCATGCCCGCGGATTTCCAGCCGTGGGTCGTCATGATCCTGCCGCCGGGCGGGTTCTTCGTGCTCGGGGCCTGGCTGCTGCTGTTTGCCTGGCTGAAGCAGCGTCGCGACCAGCGCTTGCTGCAACAGGAGGGTGCACCTCATGCAGGGTGAATCACTGGGTTTCATCTTTCTGAATGCCGCCGTCGTCAACAACTTCGTGCTGGCGCTGTTCCTGGGCATCTGCCCGTTTCTCGGTGTCTCGTCCAAGAAGGAAACGGCCTGGAACATGGGTCTGGCAACACTGTTCGTCATGCTGGTCAGCTCGATGTCGGCCTACGCGATCAACTGGGTGCTCGGCGAGCTCGACCTGATGTTCCTGCGGCTGATCTGCTATATCGCCGTCATCGCCTCGGCCGTGCAACTGGTCGAGATGTTCATCAAGAAGTTCAGTCCGTCGCTGTTCCGCAGTCTCGGTATCTTTCTGCCACTGATCACGACCAACTGCGCCATCCTGGGCCTGGCCCTGTTCCAGACGGCCAAGGAGTACGACTTCGTGCAAAGCGTTGTCTATGCGCTCGGAGCGGGGGCCGGTTTCACGCTGGCCCTGATGCTGATGGCCGGGCTGCGCGAAAAACTGGAACTGGCCGATGTACCGGCCGTCAGCCAGGGCGCAGCGATGAGCCTGATGCTGGCCGGCCTGCTGTCGCTGGCGTTCATGGGTTTCGCCGGGCTCGGCGCATGAGAAGGTGCAAACCATGATCGAGTTCCTGTTGACCAGCGGCGTCATCTTTGCCGTGCTGACGGGGTGGCAGTACGTCGAGCACCGCTACAGGCGTTTCGCCAACGACCACCCGGCACTGGGGCCATTTCGTCCGGAGCCCGGTTGCGGTGGGGGCTGTTCCTGTTCGGGGGGCAGTTGCAGCACGCCGGGATCCGAAACCCAATCAACGACGGTGAGCCTGGCGGACATACCCGGCGTCCAGGCCATCGGCAGGGAGTAGAGCATGCAAGAGCGAATCAACGAACTGGGCCCCGTCAGCGAGGCCATCGTGACCGACAGCGTACGTATCAGCCGCGTGGACCTGGCCGAGGTGCGGCGCATCCGCATGCGCGTCGAGGATCCCTCGTTCCGTGTCGGTGTCGGCCAGAGTGTCGGCGTGGTCGTCCCCGGTCCGCATCCGTTCGGCAACAGGTACCACATGCGGCGCTACTCGATTGCCGGCGAGTCGGTCGACAGTCGTGGCGATACCGAAATCGAGCTGCTGGTGCGACGCTGTTTCGACATCGACGAGATCAGCGGCGAGTCGTACCCGGGCATCGCGTCGAACTACCTGTGCGACGCCGGCCCGGGCCAGGCGATCACGTTGACCGGGCCCTATCGCAGCCCGTTCCGCATGCCACGCAACGAGACCGCAAACATCCTGATGATCGGTACCGGCACCGGTGTCGCACCGTTCCGCAGCTTCATCCAGGAAATCTACCGCCAGCGTGGCGGCTGGTCGGGCCAGGTACGCTTGTACTACGGTGCCCGCAGCGGTATGGACCTGCTCTACCGCAACGACGAAGAGGACGACCTGGCCCTGTACTACGATGAGCCATCGTTCCAGGCTTTCCGCGGTGTCATCAGCAAACCACTGGCGAGCGAGGCGGACACGTTGGCCGCGGCGACCGAGTCGCACGCGGCGTCGATCTGGAAACTGATCCAGTCGCCGGATACCTACGTATACCTCGCCGGCCTGGGCAAGATTGCCGAGCGCTTCGACGAAATCATGCGTTTCGCGGCCGGTTCCGACGAGTTGTGGGTCATGACCCGTGACCGCCTGAAGGTGGCCGGGCGGTGGTCGGAACTGATCTACAGTTGAGCGGAATCGGCCTCGGCAGCGTCCCAGGCCTGTTTCTTGCGGTAGATCGTCGACGGACTGACCTCGAGCAACGCTGCGGCCCTGGGAATGTTGCCGTCGCAGTACGCGATCGCCGCTTCGATCGCCTGCCGTTCGACCTGGGCGAGTGGTTTGATCGTCTCGCTCGGCTCGGTGGTGGCTACCGCTCGGGGGACATCCGGTTCAGGCCGTGCAGCATGCGATAGCTCGGTCTCGCTCAGCGCCGTGTCGAGCGGTGGCGGCAGGTGCTGGACCGTGACGACATCGCCATTTTGCAGCACGACGATGTTGCGGATGACATTCTGCAGTTGTCGTACGTTGCCCGGCCAGTGATAGCGCCGGAAGACGACTTCGACCAGTGGCGCGAACGATGCAAATTTCTTGCCTTCTTCCTTGGCGAAGGTGCCGAGGAATGCCTGTGCGATTGCAATGATGTCGTCGCCCCGCTCGCGCAGTGGCGGCAGGTGGATCGGTACGACATGCAGGCGGTAGAACAGATCCTCGCGAAAGCGTCCGGCGGCAACCTCTTCGTAGGGATCGCGGTTGGTGGCGCAGACGAAGCGCACGTCCACACTCTGTTCCTTGCCGCTGCCGACTTTCTGAAACCTGCCGGTCTGCACGAAACGCAGTAGCTTGGTCTGCAGCTCCATGTCCATTTCGCCGATCTCGTCGAGAAAGAGGGTGCCGCCGTCGGCCAGTTCTGCCGCGCCCTTGCGTTCGCTGCCGGCGCCGGTGAACGCTCCCTTGACGTGTCCGAAGATCTCGCTCTCCATCAGGTCCTTGGGGATGGCGCCACAATTCAGCGCGATGAACGGGCCCTTCGACCGGTTGCCCGCATTGTGAATGGCCTCGGCGCAGACCTCCTTGCCGGTGCCGCTCTCGCCGGTGATGAACACCGTGGCCTTGCTGGGCGCGGCGGCCTCGATGATCCGGTACACCGCCTGCATCGGTAGACTGCGGCCGATGAAGCCCTGGTAACCCGGGCGCTCGAAAGAATCTTCCATGTCGGCGACCAGGTGCTGCAAACGGCTCTGCTTCAACGCATTGCGTACCGTCGTTTTCAGCCGGTGGGCGTCGAACGGCTTCTCGAGAAAGTCCTCGGCGCCGAAACGCATGACATCGACAGCCACCTCGACGGAGCTGTGAGCCGTCATGACGATGACTGCCGTCGGAAAGCCCTGCGCGCGAATCCATGACAGGATTTCCTGGCCGGAGATGTCCGGGAGCTTCAGATCCAGAAGCACCAGATCGGGGATGTGCCGCGCGATCTGTTCCTTGGCATCCGCGCCGTTGTCGACTGTGATCAGTTCGACGGGTTCTTCGCGCAGGTACTGCCTGTAGGTTGCTGCCAGCGACGCGGTGTCTTCGACCAGGATGACTTTGGCTTCTTTCAGCATCTGCGGTTTGCCTGTTGCGTGGATGACCGGGGCTCGATTATGACCAGTGTGGTGTCATCGCGCGAGGATGGCGACGCGAACGCGTCGAACGTGTGCATGACCCTGTCAACGGCGTCGCGAACGGTCAGCCGGGCCGCGTCACGGATGGCCTGCAGGACCTGTTCTTCGAGTTGCTCCCTGCCTGCGACAGTCGCCGCACTCTCGAACAGGCCGTCGGTATAGGCGGCGAGTCGCTCGCCCGGTTGCAGCATGACCGACGAAGATCGGTAGGTGGCCCCGTCAAACAGGCCGGGCAACGCGCCCCCGGTCGACAACGGCTCAACGTTGGACGAGGTCAGGTGCAGCAGCGGCGGATGGCCGGCGGTACAGAATTCGATGCATCCACCGGGGTGCAGCACCAGGACGCAGCAGGTCAACATCGAGGCCTGCAGCAGTCCGTGATGACTGATCGCGTCGGATAGTGCGCCCATGATGACGTGCGGAGCGAGAGGTTCGCGAGTGGCCGCGAACAGCCCATGAATGAATCCGCTGTAACTCAGGGAAAAGAACCTCGCCTGGGCATCATGGCCCATGACGTCGGCGACCACGACGATGCGTGTATCGCCGATTCGGTGTTCGATGATGAGGTCGCCGCCTCCCTCGCCACTCCCACGTGAACCGCTGGCTACGTGCCAGGCCGGTGAGCTGTCGAGCCGCGTTTCGGGTACAACGCCGCCGATGCTGCGCACCAGCCGCCCTCCGAGTCGCTGCAACAGTTGCCGCTTGCGCAGCATGGCTCTTTCGATGGCCGCGATCAACCGTGGACGGTCTACCGGCTTCAACAGGCAATCGTCGATGAGCATCTGTTGCGCAAGTGCCAGCGTTGCCGTGTCGTTTTCTCCGGTCAGGAACAGGAACGGCACCAACTCGGTCTCGGCATCGTCCAGCAGTTTCTGACGCAGGGTGAAACCATCCATGTCCGGCATATGGATATCAGACAGGAACACGTCGAACGACTCTCGTCGCATCTCCCGGAGCGCCTCGGAACCGTCGGCGCAACTGGTGACCAGGAAATCGTCTTCCAGGTAGTGCCGGTACAGCGCGCGCAGCGCAGGATCGTCCTCGACGACGAGAACGCGGGGCAGGCTGTCGCGGTCACTGCGTGTGAATCGCAGCTGCGTGCGGACCAGGTTCGGACCCACGCGGGACACGCTGAACTCGTCGGCCAGCTCGTCCAGGATCATGAGGCCACGACCGTGCGTAGCCGTGGCATCGGTCGCCCGTCGGGCGGTGTCGCCGGGGTGGCCCCCGTTGCTGGTCAACGCCAGCCACCACTCGCGGTGATTCTGCCCCAGCTGGACCAGCAGCGAGGTGGCCGGCGGTGACGCGTGTTGAACGATGTTGGTCGCGGCCTCGCTGAAGCAGGTCGTGAGCCGCGCCCGCAAAGACGCCGATGCCCCCGCCGCCATGCTGACGGTGTCGAGCAGTCGTCGTACTTCGCTGACGCGTTCGAGACTGCAGGCGCCTTGCGACTCCAGCCGGATCCTATCCATCGCCCAGGCCTTCCCGGTAGCGATCAAGTGCTTCGACCGAGGCATCGGCAATTGTGGCCAGGTCGGCCGTCAGCTGCTCGAGATCGTCCAATCGCGACTCGCGGGCAGCCAGTTCGATATCGCGGGCCAATGCCGCCAGGTGTGCGGCACCGAAACTGGCCGAACTGCTCTTCAGTGCGTGCGCCTCGCTGCCAAGCGCTTCGATGTCGCCCCGCTGGCATTGCGACAGCATGTCGGGTATCCGCTGCGTCACTTCACCCAGGTAGATCGAGAGGATTTCGCGGACGGCCTCGGGCGAGGTGTCGCGGGTGAGTCTTTGCAGTGTCTCCCGATCGACCAGTTCCGGTGCATCGTCGCTACTGGGCGGCTTCGGTTGTGGCGCTGATTCGACCGATGTGCGTGGCACTGTCTCCTCGACCTTCTGCGTCTGATAGCGGGTGACGATGGCCTGCAGTTCGGCGCGGTCGATCGGCTTGGCAAGAAAGTCGTCCATTCCACTGGACAGGCAGCTGGCGCGGTCCTCGGCAAAGGCATTGGCCGTCAGTGCGACGATCGGTGTTGCCTGGTTTGGTCCATGCTGGCCGCGGATAATTTCCGTGGCCTCGATGCCGTCCATGCGCGGCATCGCCAGGTCCATGAAGATGATGTCGTATCGCTGGCGCGCTGCCAGCTCGATCGCAGCCTGGCCGTCGTCGGCGGTCTCGACGTTGCAGCCGAGCCGCGACAGCAGGGCCCGGCCAACGGCCTGGTTTGCATCACTGTCATCGACCAGCAGTACTCGAATGCCGGAGCGTTGCTGTTCGTTGGCAACGATCGGCCGGGGTTGGTCAATGCAACTGTTGCACGGTTGATGGCAGACGAACCGGATCAGTGACTCGGCTCGAATCGGCGTGCGCAATACGGCAGCGTAGCCGGGGGCCTTGGTGGATGCGCCGGTTTCCAGTGGCGCCACCGTGACATAGCGCCATTGACCGGCGGGGGCAATCTGTCGCGCCTTGAGCTGGTGCATCGGCAATGCTTCACCGTTCGGGTCCGCGTCGACGATCATCGTGAAGTGTCGCCAATCCGACTGGATCCGCGCGGCCTCGAATTCCGGCGTCAGTGCAGGGATGCCCCAGGCCTCGCACAAGTCGATTAACGCCGTGCGTAGTACCGGATTGTCAATGTTCAACAATACGGCATCGGTGTCGAGACAGCCCGGCGGATCGACAGTCACGGCGACTGCGTCCGGCACTTCCTTCAGTGGCAGGCGTACCGTGAACGTGCTGCCCAGGCCCGGTTGACTCTGCACGGTGATATCGCCGCCCATCAAGCCAACGAGACGGTGAGTGATGGCCAACCCGAGACCGCTGCCAGCGAAACGGCGGCTGTTTTCATCTTCCAGCTGGTGAAACTCCTGGAAAATCTCCTGGTGACGGGATGTCGGGATACCCTCACCGCTGTCACTGACGCTGACACAGAAAAAGCCCGGATCCCCGTCCAGTGCCGCGCGCAAGACGACACCACCGGCATGGGTGAACTTCAAGGCGTTGCTGACGAGGTTGGTGATGACCTGGCGGAAACGCATTTCGTCACACAGCACCTGTCGATCGAGCGCTGGCGGAATGACGGCCTGCAGGCAGATACCCCGGCGGTAGGCGATGCCCGAATGCAGCTCGACCACCGATTGCACGACCTGCTTGATCGGCATGGCGTGCTCGTTCAGCAGCAGTTTCCCCGACTCGATCCGGCTGAAATCGAGGATGTCATTGATCAACGACATCAGGGTAAGTCCGCCCTCGTGGGCGATGCGCGCCAGCTCCCGCTGCTTTTCGTCGAGCGGCGATTCCAGCAGCAGCTCGTTCATGTTGACCACGGCGTTCAGCGGGGAGCGGATCTCGTGGCTCATCGTCGCCAGGAAGCGGGACTTGGCCCGGTTGGCCTGGTCCGCCGCCAGCCTGGCCTGCTCGATCGCCTCGGTTGCCTCCTTCTGTTGGCTGATATCGCGAATAAATGCCGTGAACAGCGGTTCGTGCTGTGACGTCATCGGTGCAATCGAGATCTCGATGGTGATCTGTTCGCCGTTTCGATCGAGCGCGGGAAGCTCCAGGCGTTTGTTCAATACGGGGCCTTCTCCTGTCGCGAGGTAGTGCGCCATGCCGGCGTTATGTTGATCGCGCATTGTCGCGGGGATCAGCCTTTCCGCCATGTTGGTGCCAATCATTTCCGCGCGCGTCCAGCCAAAGATCTGCTCGGCATGACCGTTGTATTCGACGATGTGACCCTTGGCGTCGATGGTCACGATCCCGTCGAGGCAGGCATTCAGCGTGGCCTTGGCGATGGCTTCGTTGCTCGAGGCGATGAATGCGAGTTGTCGATAGGCCTCCTTGGTGCGTTCGCTTTCGCTCGACGACATGGCCAGGCTGGCCGACATGTCGTTGAACGCGCGCAGGGTGCGCGCGATCTCGTCGTTACCCTGGACTGGAATCTGGTGACCGGGGCCGTGTTCGATGATCGAGGTGCTGGCCAGCTCCAGCTGCCGCAGCTGCCGCGTCAGGTAGGTGCCCAGCGCCAGCGAAAACAGCGCGACCAGCAGCACTTCGCCCAGCGCTATGCTCGACATATACCGCCGTGCTTCCCCGATCAGCTCGTCGATGACGCCGGTCGAGAGCCCCAGCGCAACCGTGCCGTAGCGCTGCCCGGCTTCCCCGATATTGACCTCGACATCGAACACGGCATCCTCGACCTCGGACAGATGTTCATCCTGTGTCCTGTCCTGGTTCAGCAGGCGTTCGTCACCGCCCATGGCCAGGACCTGGTCGTTATTGGCGATGCGGATGTAGACGATCTCCGGGTCGGTCAGCAGGTGCTGGACCAGGCTGTCCAGCGTGGCGAGGTCGTAGGACAGCACGGCATCCTGGACCGATTTCGCGAATAACTGGGCGATGCTGTTGGCCCGGTAGCTCAGTTGCTTTTCGTTGGAGTCTGACAGGTAGCCGAGACTCATGGTCACCAGGACGATGAGCAGGATGACCTCGATCAGCGCGATGCCGAGGATCGTCTTCAGGCGGAAGCTCATGGTTGGGCCATTGCCCTGATCACAGGTCGCCCAGCAGGTTCAGCTGCAGGTGGCGAACGTCATCCCAGGCGGCATCGTCGGCAGCCTCGAATCCCTTGAGGCCGATAGCCTGAAGCAGGTCGCGGCCGTTCGCGTCCTGCGCCATGCCGACCAGCGCGTTGGTCAGTTGGGCCTTTACCGTGTCGGCCATTTCGGGATGGGTGGCGATCGCGTGGGGGGTGAACCCGTCGGTCGTCCAGAGCACTCGCAGTTGTTCACGGATGGCCGGGTCGACATTGTTGAATGTCCGCATGACGCCACCGCCGGCCGGAAACAGGCCCTGGGCGACCGCGCGATAGACCGAGTCGTGCGACGACACGTAGACCGGTTCGAACGCCACCGAAAGCGAGACCAGCTTGGCGCGCGTCAGGATGCTCGCGGCAAAGGCAGCGGGAGCGGGGAACGCGAGGCGTTGGCCGTCCAGCGCCTGCAGTTCGGTAATCGGGTTGTCCTTGCGCGTCACGATGATGCCCCGAATCCGCTTGTCGCTGGCATGGGCCAGGGCGTGATAGCCGGGCTTTTCGTTGAACACCACGAAGTGATAAGGGTTCATGTACGCCAGGTCGTACTCGCCGCGGGCCAGGCGCCGTTCGAACTCGGGGATGTCCGGTGCCGTGGCGAAACGGACGTCGAGGCCGGTCGTTTCGCCGAGATATTGCGCGATCGGCGTCCACAGGCGGGCGAGCTTGCTGGCCGATTGCTGCGGTACGACGCCGAACGTCAACACCTGGCCGGCGCTGGCGGTCGATGTGCTCATGACGACAACGATCAGACTGATGGTGACCAGACGGACCAGACGGACCAGACGGACCAGACGCTGCCAGGAATCCCGTGCGCCGGGCCGGCCGCGTCCTGCAACTGTCGCAGGCGCGGCACGGTACCCGCGCCTTTCCGTGTGATGCGAATTCAGACAACTGACGTACATGGGGTCTCTCCAACCGGTTTCGGCGGGACAAGAGCAGACTGTATGCCAGATTATCGGCTTCCAAATATCCTTTATCAATCAACAGGGTAACTTGTCGCGCAGACGACACTGCCGGCGCGCGAACGGTGCCGTTCGCAATTTGCAATGCGGTATGCGAACAACCCTGCGATGTGGGCCGCCACGCCGGTGGCGGATCCCAGGCGCTACATCGACGCCGCCAGCGAGGCTTCGAGAATGCGTGCCATCAGCGCCTCTTCGTCACCCAGTTGCATGGCATAGCGGTGGCCTCGCGAGGCGATCTCCCGGCGACGGGCGTCGTCGTGCCACAGTTTTTCGAGGGTAGAGGCGAGTGCCTGCGCGTCCCGTGGCGGTACGAAGCAGGCCTGCCCGTCGGTCAGGACGTCGTCGGCACCCGGGCCGCGCGTGATGACGACGGGCTTGCCCAGTGCCATGGCGTCGAGGCAGGTGCCGATGCCGGAGGCGCAGATCGACTCAGGGCGCGTGGGAATGGCGACGATGCGCGCCTCCTTCAGTCCCCTCAGCCAACCGGCCTTGCCGCCGTCGTCGGCAACCAGGCGGACATTGGGCGGGAGGTCCCGGATATCGACAAATGTACCGTGTGCGGCCCAGTCGGCGGTCGACGTAAACAGTATCGCGAAGGGCAGGTCGGTCAGCTTGGCGGCTTCGAGCAGCGTCTGGTAATCGCGCAGGGAGCGGCCGGCGGAGAAGACGTATGCACCATCGTCCCGCTGTGGGGCCTCTGCCGCTTTCAGCGCGTCGCTGAACACGTTCGCTTTGAACGCCACGTAGCGGCTTCTTTCGGGTCCGATGCCGTAATGGCTTTCGTAACAGCGTAGGTCCCGAAAATAGTGCAGGAACAGGTTTACCCTGCGCCAAAGGCTGCGGCGTATCCGCGCCTTGAGACGGGCGACGGCGCCTTCCGGTTTACGCAGCACCATGTCCGCGGCGACGATGCGGCCGCGTGCAGTTGGCATCAGGCGTCTTAACACGCAAGCGGCCGATACCAGGTTTGCCTCGCCGTTGAACACGAACAGGTCACCGGGTCGCGACCATGCATAGCGCCACAAGATCCGGTGCTGCTCATGCGCGCTGTCGAAGACAGTGACGGCGTGGCCGTTCCAGTCTCCAGCGGCGTGCCTCTCCAGCAAATTTCGGACGCCGCCGAACGTCGTGAAGATACGGGGGCGTGCGCCGGCATCACGGTCAGTGTGCGAGCTGGCCGCCTGCGCGAGTGTGTCAGTTGTCATTTCCGGGTTCATGCTTGCAGCTTGCCTGTGGTTGTTCCGGGAGATTTTGTGTTTGCCATGCCAGGGGGGTGTGCGTGCTCTGCGTGCTGGCGTCCATTGGTGTTTCAGCGGAACCCAGATGGATGTCGACCCAGCGGGCGACGGCGACAACCAGTGCGGCCAGGATATAAACGGGCCATGTAAAGCCCTGGGTCAGGAAGGTACCGGAGACGAGTGTCGCAACGATCCCGGCCAGCACAGCCTGGGAGGAGGCGTGCACGGAAGGTGCCACCTTGTCGCTGGCGGATTCGATCCGTGACAGCGAGCGCACGGCGGCGCGCACGAGCATGGTCATCATCGCGACGAAGACGATCAGGCCGAGGAAGCCGGTCTCTGCCATGACCCCGAACCAGGTACTGTGGACCGCGTGGTTCTTGCCGTCCCAGTGCGGCGAATAGAAGTAGTAGTTGTGATAGAAGTTGTCCAGGCCGACCCCGTTCAACGGCCGGGCGAGCGCCATGCCGAATGCGGCCTGCCAGGCGTACAGACGTCCCATTGCGGATTCGTCGATGCCTTCCTCGGCTGCGCCGCCGGACGCGCGTTCGGAGATGCCCGCGAGTGCCAGCAGTACGAACGCGGCGAGGCCGCCGATGGTGAAGAACAGTGTCTTTGACTGGATGCGGCGGTAGCCGAATACCGCGAACACGGCCATGATGCCGAGCAGGCCGCCGCGGCTCTGGGTCGCGATGACCGCCGAGAACAGCAGCGGGACACCGGCGAAGCCGATGATGCGTGTGACCTTGCCGATGCCGGGGGTCATGACCAGGCTGACGGCAAATGCCATCGGAAACATCAGCACCAGGGCGAGGTCGTTCGGGTCGCCGAGGTTCGAGCGGATGTCGCGTCCGATCGTGACCCGGGTCCCCTCGACCAGGCCGATGCCGTTGGCCTGGTTGTGCAGCGCCACCAGTGCGATCGCGATCCCCGCCAGTACGATGAGCCTGGACGCCAGGGCGAAGTCGCGCGACTTCCGCGTCATCCAGGCGATGGCGAGCGTCATGATGGCGATCTTGATGTAGACACCCGTGTAGGTAGTCATCGCGACCGAGCGATTGACCGCGAGCAGGACACCGATGGTCACGAGGACGAAGAACACGGCGAACAGCGTCAATTCGGGTCGCCAGTAAGGCGTGATCCGACGCGTGATCGCAATGTGCCAGGCGAGCACGCCCAGCGAGGCCGCGGCCAGGATCAAGGGAATACGCAGCGAATAAAGTTGCGGGAACGCCTCGTGGATCCGAAAGAACGAAAAGATGACGAACATCAGCACGACCAGGAAAGGTGCGCGCAGGACGCCAATAATCGCCAGCGGCACCAGGCACAGTGCCAGGCCGACAACGGGATGCGGGACGGATCGCCAGGCAACGGCGATCAGCAGGCAGAAGGCCGTCGCTGCCACGACCTGGGAGATGCGCTGCCGGTTTTCCATGTCAGGCCGCCGTCAAGCCGGCGCGGTCTGGGCGCCAGGGAAGCATTCGCATCCGGCGAGCGGCGATCGTCATCAGCACGATGACCGGTACCGCGAGCAGCCCCCGCGCCAGGTCGTCGTGGATCTGTCCGCCCGCCCAGAGCGCTGCCAGTGTCAGCAGTGTCATCAGGGCCAGGCCCTGGGTCGGGTAGGGCAGTGGCAGCAGGCGTTGGCTGATGACCACGTACAGCAGCAGGCGCAGGGTCTGGGCGAGGGCCATGGCCACGACTGCACCCCAGGCACCCCACAGCGGTACGAGTGCGAGCATGGCGCATACGCCGACGATGGCGCCGCCCAGGTTGATCAGCAGCTGGGCATGGGTGGTCTTGCCGGTGTAGCAGCCGAGGTTGAGCAGTTCGGCCGAGTCCTTTATCGCCATAACCAGCACGAGCCAGGGAACGTAGCGCATCGCGTCGTGATAGGCCGGCGGAAACATCCAGGCCACCGCCAGTGGTGCGGTCAGGCCAACGGCGACAACGATCAGCAAAGACAGGACGCTGCCGGTGGTGGCGTAGAGCGCGGCCCTTTGGGTGCCGTTGGTCTCCTGCAGCACGCTGAAGCGCCTCGGCGACCACCACATCAGGTAGGGTTGCAGCAACAGCGCGGCCAGCATCGCGAACTTTGCCGCGATGGCGTAGCTGGCCATCTCGCCGGGCCCGACAGCATCCGCCAGGACCCAGCGATCGAGCCCGGTCAGGGCGAAGCCGAGCAGGCCACTGCCAACCAGCGGCAGGCTGTAGCGCAGCATCTGCCATTGCCCTGAAATGCGAAAACGTATGCCGGTGTCGCGCCACTGCAGCCAGGCCAGCACGGCGGACAGCAGCAGGGTCGCGATCAGCCCGGCCTCGATCACGCCATCGATGCCCTTTCCCTGGCGCAGGAACAGCACGACCAGCAGGGCCTGCACGATGGCCTTGCTACTGTTCAACGCGAAGAATACGCCGGCACGCTCTTCCATTCGCAGCCAGCCCAGCGGGATCGCGATACAGGCTTCGAGCGCAACCATGACCAGGGTGGCCTGCACGAGGTGCCGTGCCACGCCACCCGGCAGGGCCTGCGCGATGCTGTCAGTCAGCACCAGGCCACAGGCCAGCGCTGTGGCGCCGATGACCAGGTTGAGACCGAATGACTCGGCGACGATTTGGTGGCGGTCGGCCTCGGTGCCAGCCATCCCTGCGAAACGGAACAGGGCGTTCAGCAGGCCGAAGCCGACGACAATGCCGCCCACCGCACCGAGGCTGGTCAGTATCTCGAGACGGCCGAATTCGTCGGGGGAGAGGTGACGTGCGACGAAGGGCAGCATAAAGAACGAGACGCCTTTCATGACGACGATGCCAAGTGCGTAGAACGCGTGCTGCCGCAACGGCGCGGGCAGTGTGAGACGGATCATCACGATGTCCGTTCTGTCGGGGCGAGGCTGGCGGGTCTGTGGTGTCGTCTTGATGGAAGTTTCGGCATGGTCGTGCTCGCTGCGCGCTGTTGGCGCGAGGTCGAGCAAGGTGCATGCCAGTCGTGAAAGCCTGGATAACAGCCGCCAACAAGGCACCAGGCCGGTTTGTGGGCTGGCTTCGGCAGTTTGCAGTCGCGGAATGGCAAGCGTGTTGCAGCTTGCAACGCAGCCTGCGTGCAACGCGCCGAATCTGCCTCGGGATTGCGGCCTTTGGGGCTGGCATCGGATTTGCTCTGCCGCTGGGCACAACGACAACACGGCGAGCGACGACCGATATGCAAACGACCGAAACTGCCACTGTAAGTTACCTTTCGGCGGCCACCCAACCTGTCGCCCGGCTCCTGTTTTGGGACTCGGGCCGTGGTCTGCGTGTCGATGCGGACCTGCTCCAGCAACGGCTGGAACGACAGGGTTGGCGGGTGATCCGTGAACTCCTGCCGGGTTGGAGCGTGGCGAAGACACAACGGAGTCTGCGGTTGGCACGCATCAAGTCGCTGCTGCCCGCCGGGCTGGTGGACTTGGCGAACACGGCGCAGATCCGTTGGGGGCGTCGTAACAAGGTGGCCGTGGATCTGCAGATCCACCTCGAGACCCCGGCTGTCGATTGGATTGCCGCCTCCCGGGTCAACTGGCTTATCCCGAACCAGGAATGGGTCAAGCCGCAGCACCTGTGTTTCTTCGATCATCTCGATGCCGTCTTGTGCAAGTCGCTGGCCGCGCTGACGATCTTCCAGGCACATCACGACAACGCGCGTTTCCTGGGCTTTTCGAGTCCGGCAGTGCCGATGGTGAATGCTGTCGGCGACACGCACGATCGCTTCCGGCGCTTCCTGCACGTCGCGGGCAGAAACCGCAAGAAGGGCGCGCAGGCGGTCGTCGAAGCCTGGCGACGACATCCCGAGTGGCCGGAGTTGCAACTGGTCATCGATGATGTCGACATGGTCGCGCCGGTTCCGGCCAACGTCCGGGTCTGGCGGGACATCGATGACGAGGCCCTGGCGGACATACGGGCCCGTAACGGTGTCGTCCTCGCACCGTCGGAGGTCGAGGGTTTCGGCCACATCCTGCTAGAGGGCATGCTGCATGGCGGTTTCGTCGTTACGACCGACGCGGCCCCCATGAACGAACTCGTGACGCGCGATCGCGGCATGCTGTTGCCCTGGCGCAGTGAACAGAACTGGCACCTGGGTACGCGCTATTTCGTGACACCGGAAGCGATCGAGGCGGCGGTCGAAGACGTGCTGCAGACCTCCGGCGCCCTGCTCGCGGCCAAGGCCAAGCGTGCGCGCGCCTGGGTCCTGCAGAATCACTGGCATTTCGAGCAGGCCTTTGCGCACGAGGTCTCCGGGCTCGCGCTGCCAGCCAGTCAGCGGCCCCGGGTGGTTTGATGGTCCGCCAGAGTTTCTCCGCGGCAGCCGTACCGACCGTGTCGGTCGTGGTGCCGACATTCAATTGCCTGGATTACCTGCCGCACGCGCTGGCAAGCGTCCTCGGGCAGGGCCTCGAAGCTATCGAGGTCGTGGTCATCGACGATGGGTCGACCGACGGCAGTTGGCCATGGTTACAGCAGGCGGCTGAAACCGAACCGCGTCTGCGCGTGCTCAGGACGTCGCACCTTGGTCCTGCAGGCGCACGCAACCTGGGCATCGACCGGGCGCGGGGCCAACTGGTCGCGTTCATCGACGCCGACGATGTCTGGATGCCGGGCAAACTCGAACGCCAGCTGCGTTTTCATCGGCAGTATCCGACCATGACGCTGAGTTTCGGCAACTACCGGCAGGTCGACGAAAGCAGCAACGAACTGGGTGCCGGTTTCGACGCCTGGCAGCATTTTCGCCGGATCGCGTACAGCGAGTCGGGCTATCGCCTGCTGCCGCGGGCGGCAGCCGTGCTGTTCGCCGAGAATCCCGTCGGCACCAGCACGGCCATGGTCCGACGCGACGTCCTGCAGCGAATCGGCGGGTTCGACGAGAGCCTGCCGTCGGCCGAAGACTGGGACTTGTGGTTGCGGCTGGCCGCGCAGGGCAGCGTCGGTTTCACCGACGCGCCGAGCGCCACCTACCGGGTACGTGTGGGTTCCGAGACATCGAAATCCGACGCCCGTTTTGCCGCGCTGGACATCATCTATGACCGCTACGCCGCCATGGCGGCGGCGGATCCGGTGGCGCCTCGAATTGCACGGGCCCGTTTTGCCGCCGCGCGCGCGCAGCACCACCGCGAGCATGGGCAATACGCCCGGTCGCTCGTCGAGCATCTGCGCGCTTTCACGATTCACCCCTCCCGGCGGGCACTGCATGCCGCATCCGTTGATGCGCGGCACTTGCTGTTCGGCCGGCGTTTCCGATTGCATCCTCCAAGGACACCGTCGATATGAAGAAAATCGGTATCGTTTCGTTCCCCCGCTATTTCAACTACGGCACCTACCTGCAGTTGTTCGCCATGCAGCAAATGGTGGCGCGTCTCGGCTTTGAACCGGAGATCATCGACTACGACCCGTACAACGACTCGGGGCGGAAGCCCGACGCATCGCCCGGGGCCGGCGGCTTCTTGCGCGGTACCGTACTGCGTTCGGTGGCGTCGCGTACCCTTTCGTACCTGCGGTCCTATCGTCGGACAGGCTCACGCGACGTTGATTACAGGCAGGAACGAAACATCCGCTTCGCGCAATTCCTTTCAGGCTCTCTCCGCTTGGGCAGGAAGACCTATTTCGACGAAGCTCAGCTGCAGGCCGATCGTCCATCCTGTGCCGCCTTTATCGTCGGCAGTGACCAGGTCTGGCATCCGACTGCGCATCACGAGGACTCGACGTACTACCTCGGATTCGCCGAGCGTCACCAGCGAATCGCCTATGCGCCCAGTTTCGGCGTGTCGGAGATTCCACCGGGCAGCCGCGACTGGATCCGCCAGCGCCTGCTCGAGATCCCGCATCTGTCAGTGCGCGAGACCGCCGGGGCGGCCGTAATCGGTGAGTTGACCGGGCGCCAGGTGCCGGTCGTCCTGGATCCGGTCTTTCTCGTCGAACCCCGCGACTGGGCGGAGTTCGGTGAATCGGTTGGACGTCGCCTGGGACCGTATCTGCTCTGCTATTTCCTGGAATCCGACAGCTACATGCGCGACCGTGCCCTGGCTATCGCCCGGTCGCTGGGTCTGAGGCCCGTCATGGTGCCCGTGCACCCGCGCGACACGGAAAGTGCCGAAAGCGATTTCGAGTACCTGTCCGGCGTCGGGCCGAGGGAATTCGTCGACCTTGTCAGGCAGGCGGCTTTTGTCTGCACGGATTCGTTTCACGGGACCGCGTTTTCGATCCTGTTCAACCGTCCTTTCTACACGTTTCGTCGCTACGACAACCCGTACCAGGCGGCGAATCACTCACGTATCGACTCCATCCTGCGGATCATGGGTCTCGAGGGCCGGATACGCGGTATCGGCCAGCCTGTGTGTGATCCCGGTGACTTGGATTTCTCGGTGGCAAACAGCGCGATCGCTTCACTACGCCGGGAATCACTCGAGTACCTCGACGATGCCTTGTCGATTGCCACCCGGACCGAGCCGCTCGTGCCCGTGCAGAAGGTGAACCTGGCCGCGTGTTGAACCGGTGAGCCGCCGCCATCGCGATCTTACGCATCGTGTTGCCGTCTACCTGTCGGGCCTCGCCGCTTGCATCCTGTTGGCTTTCGGGGTCGCGACAGCCAAGGCGCAGCGGCAGGTGCTGACCTTCTCCGGTGCCGTGAACGTCGCGCCATCCGACCGCCTGGTCGTCACGGGCAACAACCGGGACGACGGGCCAAGGATAATCGTGATCCGTATCGACGACCGGGACGGGCCCACTTATGCCGATCGGGTCAACATCGAGCGCGTCATTCCGCCGGGGCCGTTCGAGTTGTCGGTCCCGCTACTGGGGTTGCGCACCCCCGGCGGACGTCTGCTGGATGTCGAGGGTCTGAGGCAGGTCATCTGTTTTGCCGGTGAATCCGGGGCGAACGTCGAGATCGACGAGCCGCTCATCACCCGGTCGGCCGGGTTGCCCGATGGCGCCGTGGGCTGGGACCTGGGCCCACCAGGCAGCGCGCTCTGGCCGGGTTTCCAACGGTTGGACGAGTCGTTCGACGGTCTCGAAGGTCAGTCGCTCAGGGCTAGTGATCGGGGCGGGCGGCAGGCCGCCGTCGAGGGCCTGACGACCGACGGCCTGCGCGGCATCGAGCGACTCCGGCTGCCGCTACCCGGCGGCACCTGGTTCGTCACGCTGTGGATACAGGACCGTGGCGAATGGGAGTACCTGCCACACCCCCTGAAGCGGACCATTTCCGCCAACGGACAAAGCGTGTTCACTCGGCAGCATACGGCATCGTCTTGGATAGAGCAGGTCTATCTTGCCGGTCGTGAACGCGAATACGATGGCGCTGCCGATGCCTGGGGCCTGTTCGGTGAACAGCCCGGTGGCCGAATCAGTTTTGTCGTCAACGTAGGCGCCGATGGATTGACCCTGGATTTCGAGGGTGACATGCCCGAGGCCGGTTACCTGTCGGCGGTATTGGCCGAGTCGTACGCTGACTACCGTGCGCGTGACCAGGTCGAGGCCGACCGCGCACGCTGGTGGCGCGAGAACTGGCGAGTCTCGGGCAACGCCGAGCCCGCGCACGCCGGCGGCCTGGTTGTGCAGCGTTCGAATCGGGTCGCGGCGCGTGCGACCACGACGACCCTGGGTTTCGAGTTGCACACCGGCGGGCATCACTCCGTACCGATTGTTCGACTCGAACCGCCGTCGCAACAGGGGAACCCGTTGCCGGCGACGTTGCGCTGGGCGCAGTGGCGGTTGCGCCGTAGCTCCCTGCAGTCCACGTTGCTGGTGCCGGTGCAACGACACCTCAGGGGCGATCGGCCGCCGCCACCTGCGCCAGCGGGATTTGCGCGACTGCTGGTCGTACAGGTCGATGTGCCGGATTACGCACCCGCAGGACGTTACGAGGGTGCATTGTCCGTCCAACTCGACGACGTCGAATACCGGAAGCCGTTTGGCGTGACCGTGCCGGATGTTCGGCTGCCGGCAGCGGATCGTCCTGTCGGGGTTTATCTCGAACGTCCGGTGCATCTCGCCTGGTTCGAAGGACTGGGTGATGCAGCCGCATCCGCCTGGCGCTGTGATCTCGATCAGCTGCGACGACTGGGCCTCAGCGGGGTGTCCCCAGGACTGATCACACCGGGTTCCACGACAAATGAACAACTGTTGGTAAACGAAGTCGATGCCGTGGCGGCCGTCGGATTCATGCCGCCGTTCCTGGCGTACGCGCCGGTCAAACGCCTGCTGGAGAGCGTCGGGCTTGAGAACACGGTCGAGGTCATGGCGCGGCTCAGCGAGCAAACGACTTTGCAGGACCAGTCGTCGATTGCGTGGTCGATCGCCGATGAGCCATCGAATGCAGGCCGCGACGAGCCGCTTTCGCGTGTCAGTCGGTACAGCCGTGCCTACGCGCCATCGGCAATATTGGCCGCGCACCTCAACGATCCCGGGGATCGACGCTTTCTCGACGACCTTGACATCGCGCTGGTCAACGACGGGTTCGGCGTGGACGCGGATGACATCCAGTCTATCCGCAAGCAGGGCGTGACGCCCTGGCTGTACAACCTGCGCAATTGGCGCGCGGCATCGGGCTTCTACCTGTGGCGCGTCGGTGCGGCGGGTTACCTGCAGTGGCACGCGCGCATGCCCACGGCGGATCCATTCGATCCGACCGATGGACGCGAAGATGATGTCCAGTTCCTGTTCCCGGCGGCGACTTCCTGCCCGGACGTCGCGGACCTCGATGTCCGCTTGTTCGATATCGTCGAAGGTATCACCGACCTGCGTTGGCTGCTCTGGCTCGAACAGGCTGCCCGGACGGGGCGGCCTGCGGCAGCGTTGTTGGACGAGCTGAGAGAGGCCGTACCCGGCCGGTGGTCGGGCGTTGAAAAGCTCGACGATGCGCAGTTCGATGCATGGCGCGAAAGGATCGTGCGGCTGGCTACGCCTGCGGCAGGACAGTGACGGTAAGGGCAACGTCCCCGACTTCCCATAGACGTTCATTTCAAGCCTGGCCGCGACGCTGAATCGACGCAGGGTGCTGCCCCCCGTCTCCCGTCGTGGGGTTCGCGACGAGACTGCGTGGTCAGACTTCCAGGCGCAGCAGTGGTGTACTGAGCACTTTTCGCTGCAGCCAGTCGGCCACGGCCGGAAGCATGGGTCTCAGCCGGTCAATCTCACGGATCATTTCCGTCAGCAGCGATGGCTGTTCGCGATCATTCATCACGATCCCGAGCAGATTGGCGCCCGCAGCCAGGAGCTTCTTTGCCGTGGCCTCTGCCATTGTTTCCGTGGTGCGACCGGACAGGACGAGCAGCACGCTGCCATCGCAGGCAGCGGCTGCACGTTCGCCGGGCAGGTTGGCGCCATTGATGGCGTTGATCGGCGACGTGTCGACCAGAATAGTGTCGAATTCCTTTTTCCAGTCCTCGATGAGCTGCTCAATCGTGCCTGGCTCTCGCAGGTGCAGCAGGGCGGTACGATCCGGTTGGGGATACAGCACGGCCAGCCTGGCGTCGGAACGATCGTGTTGCACGGTTGCCGGAGCCGGCAGCAGACCTTGCTGAGCAAGTGCGCTTCCGATACCGAAATGCCTCTGTACGCCAGGCCGGAACAGGTTGAAATCGACCACCAGGGTCGAGCGGCCGGCATGCAGGTTGCGGTGGGTCAGTGCGGCGATCAGTGAGGTGACGCCTTCTCCGGGAACGGCCGAAGCCACGGCGAGAGAACGAATGCCGCGCGCCAGTGTTGCGACATAGATCGACTCGAGTTCCAGGTAGTGATCCGGAATCGGCATTACAGGACCCCCAGCAGTGACGCGATCGAGATGATCTTGAACACGTCGTCCATGGCCACCCGGGCCTTTTCGAATACGCTCTGGCCCTCGTTCGGGACATAGACCGTGTCGCCGGCGCGAATGACCGGCAGCCTGTTGAAGTCCGCCGTCTTGCTGAACTCGACCAGGTCGAACGTGCGTGCCTGGTTGCGGCAGCACGACAGGTTGACGATCGTGATCTTTTCGACGTAAGCGTCTTCGCTCGGGCCGCCTGCCTCGGCCAGCAGGTCCAGCAGCGTCATGCTGTCGTCGAAGGCATAGCGTCCGGGCTTGTTGACCGAGCCGAGGACCCGAATGGTCTGTTCTTTGGGCTGGTCGAGCCAGCTGCGGTCACGTTCCGGGACATAGATGGTGTCGCCGGTCCGGACTTTCGGCAGCAGGTTTTCGTCGCCGGTCTCGAAGTACAACGCCAGGTTGAGGCGGCTGACGCGGGCGGTCTTGCCGTCGCGATGGCTGACGCGGATGTTGTGCAGGTCGGCGCTACCGGTCGGGCCGTCGGCGGCCGACAGGATGTCGAGAAAGTGCATGTCGTCGGTAAACCGATAGCGTCCCGGTGCGCCGACCTGGCCGAATACGTAGATCGAGCTGTCGGACGACTGCCGGACCCATTGTGACTTGTTGTCGGTCGGGTCTTCCGGCAGGTCATGCACCCGGATCGTGCTGCCGGCAACGATCTTCGGCAGTTCACTGTCGCCGCCGCCCCGCCGGATGAAGGCATCGAGATCGAATGTCATCGCCCGGGTTCCGCCGTCGGCGGTCGGCGTCACGATCTCGATATTGGCCGTGTCGGCACCGCCGCGCGGACCACCGACATGGGCCAGCAGGTCCATCAGCGACATCTCGTCGGACCACTCGACGCGTCCGGGTCGCTCGACTTCACCAAGTACGCGGACGGCGCGGTTGGGCGCCACCTTGAGCCAGGACTTTTCGTTCACATCGGTCTTCTCGGGGACGAATATCGCGTCCCCGGGCTGCACGTTGGGCACGATGCCGCGACGCATCCCTTCGGTGAACCCCGCGAGATCGAATGAAGCCACCTGGCCGTTGGCGCGGATGATGCGGATCTGCCGTGATTCGGCGAAACGCGTCGGGCCACCGGCGTTGGCCAGGATGTCCATGAACGAGGCATCGGCCGGGCTTTCGTAGGCGCCCGGCTTGAACACCTCGCCCATGATATACACCGTGTTGGCACCTGACTTGACCGATTCGTCCTGCCGCGGCACGAAAACCGTCGCGCCGGGGATGATGGCCGGCAGCAGCCCGGTATCGCCGCTGTCGAGATAGCGCTTGAGGTTGAACAGTACCGGTTCGCCATTGCTGATCACGCGGATCTGGTCGACGCTGGCATGCCGCGTGACACCGCCGGCCCGCATCAGCAGGTCGACCAGGCTGATATCGGCCTTGTGCGAGAAACTGCCCGGATGGTTCACTTCACCGAATACCTTGATGGCGGCACGGTCGGTAGCCGCGTCACCAGCGTCGGCTATCTTCGCCTGGTCGAAATCGACCTCGATATTGCCGATCATCGGTGATGCCGGCACGAACAGGGTGTCGAGTGATGTCAAGGGTGGCAGCAGATCCGTGTCGCCACTGTCGAGATAGCGTTTGTAATCGAAAGCCGTGGATTGGCTGCCACGCTTCAGCTGCATCTTGTCCAGCTGCGCGCCTTTGCGGAGCCCGCCAGCCGCGCGCAGTGCCATCTGGATGCCGGCACCTGCGGGCAGCAGGACCTCACCGGGTTGCTGGACGTAGCCTGTCACGCTGATCAACAGCTTGCGCTCGTGGATGTAGACGTCGAGATTGGCGAGATCGCGGAACGCGGTGGCCAGCGTGGCCCGGACCTTCGACGCCATCGCGGCCTCGTCGAGTCCAGCCAGGTTGATCGCACCAACCTCGGGCAGATGGATGCGGCCCTGCCGGTCGACGGCAAAGGTCTTGTCGAGTGCCGGTTCGCCGGGCAGCGACACCCGGATCACGTCACCGACCTGGACGGCACCCCCTGCTGCAGCGACGGTGAGGCCGGACAGCAACCAGGCGATGGCAAGCAGCAGCTGTCTGGAAAACGGGTGCTTCAGCGTGTTCATTGCCTTTCTCCGCGATGGCTGGCGATTGACGGGTCGTTGGCGGTCTCAATCAGGCTGATACTGACGCGGCGGTTGACGAGCCGCTGTTCCGGGGCGTTTCCGGCGAACAACGGTGAATCCGAGCCGGCCGCCGCTATCCGGATACGCTCCCCGGGGATTCCCATGATGTTCAGGTAGCGGCTGACCTGGTGGGCCCGGTCGAGCGACAGCGAGCGATTGTGATCGGCGCTGCCGATACCGTCGGCATGCCCGGTGATCTCGAGGTGATAATGCGGTGCGTCGCGCAGCAGTGCGGCTGCCTCGGCGAGGCGGCCGACGTACTTCGGATTGAGTTCGAACGAGCCGAACGCAAACTGGTTGTCGGCGTTCAGGAGTTCGTCGACCCGTTGGGCGACACCGCCCGGCGTGACTTCGCCGGCAACGGTCGGGATAACGCAGACGTCGGCCTGGCGAACCTGGTCGAGCTGCCGTTCCAGCCGGCTCAGCATCTGGCGCTGAACCAGGAGGTCGTTCGCCGCATCGTGGGTCAGTCCTCCCTGGAGCTCACGGGCGATGCGTTGTTGACGCAGTCGCAGCTGGACCACGGTAGCGGGAAAACAGAGTTCCGCGCCGTCCATGACCAGCGAATCGAAGTGGAGTGCTGCCAGTTCCATGTCGAAACGCAGGCCATGTTCCGGCGTGAGTGGCTGGTCGGCCTGAACGGGGACAAGGCCGCCGAGGGCCTGTTCAGCCATGCCCCCGGCGCCATGCTCGGGCCAGTTCATCGATGCGCAACCGTTCAGCACAACCGAGCCAAGTGTGATTGCGGCGAGCGTCAGGCGGGGCATGGTGCTGCCTCAGCAGGTTGAGACAGTTCGACCGGGATGGCCTTGTGGACTCGAAGCAACTCGAGCAACTGGGCGGGTTGGCCGTGGGCTGAGCGGATGCGCAGTCGACGGTTCTGCATGCGCAGACGCTTGAACAGGAAAACGATCGCTCCGATGCCGGAGGAATCGAGAAACGAGACCTGACCAATATCCACGATCACATCGACCGGACCCGGTTCCGCGGTTATCCGTTCCAGTTCCGGCCTGATGATCGTGGTGCCAGCGGCATCGAATTCACCGCTCAGCAGGATCAGCAGTTCAGCATCGTCGTAGGTCTTGAATTCGAGCTTCATCGACAGGGTCTCCGGACAGGTTAGGCTGGAGACGTAGCAGACGACGTGCCAACTTTTAATTCTTCATAAAAACAACATGTTAAGGAGAATTTGCCAATGGGTGACGCCGTTGCCCGGTTGCGGGTTGCAGCCTGCAACGCGAGTTGCGAATCGCTCATGACGACGCCTGGTAGGCGCCGTCGAGCGAATGGGTGCGCACGCCGGTTCGCTCACGGAGATCCGGCTGGCCGACCTGACCGGTAGGTTCGCGACCGGCCCCCGTTGATGGTCATTGCCAGTTGCCGTTGCTTGAGCTGAAATGACCAGCCAGGCAACAACAAAAACAAGGTCGGGGGAGGAATCATGAAGAATCGCCAGACCGTCGTCGCCGTCTTCCTGCTCACGTTGACGGGTCCTGCTGCGGCAGGCGTGGTCACGAACTTCAGTCGTCAATTCGACGAGTCGTTCGAATCGTCCATCCCGCGGGGGCAGTTTTTCACCGGCAGTGGTGCATCGATGACGTTCCCTTACTTCGATGCCTCGCTCGGCCAGCTCAACCAGGTCGACATCGCCATCGATGCGCAGTTTGCGTCGACGATTCGCCTGGCAGGGGTCGGCCAGTCGCCGGAACTGGAGCCGAGTGTCTCGGTCGGCGGACCGCTCGAGATCTATTTCGACCTGACGGATCTGCCGATCGGCACACTGGCGAGCGCATTCGGTGGCAACGACGCCCAGTGCACGTTCAGTTTCCAGTCAGTTTGCGACGTGACCGCGCCGATCAATGCCTCGCTGGTCGACACGCTGACCTTTACCGGTGCGGACGCACTGTGGTTCGTCGGAATCGGTGCCTTCGCGATCACCACCAGTAGCACGGTCTATATCGACACGGTTGTCGATCTCGAGGGCGGAGCCAGTTTCGACGCGCATCATGCCGGTTCATACGCCGGAGAGGTCGCACTGCGGTATACCTTCGATCCGCCCGGGTCGGTCCCGGCGCCGCTGAGCCTGGCGCTCGTGGTCGCCGGATGCGCGGGGATGGCCGTCTGTCGGCGGCGGATTCGCCCCCCTGCACCGTGACGCGGGGGCGATCATCACCCAGCAGCGTTATTTCGTCCGCTGTTGATCCAGGCGCCGCCGGAACGATGCCATGACCTTGCGGTACAGTTCGTCGCCGAGCTTCAGGTCTTCGACGCCGGAATCGATGCTCGGATTGTCGTTGACTTCGATGACGAACACGCCGTCTGGCGTCTGTTTCAGGTCGACGCCGTAGAGTCCGTCGCCGACCAGGTTCGCTGCCCGCAGGGCGGTTTTCAGCACTTTGCTGGGTGCATCCTCCACCGCCAGGGTCTCGAAGCCCCCGCTTTCGGTCTCGTCGCCTTTTTCATGCGAATAGATCTGCCAATGTCCGCTGGTCATCAGGTACTTGCAGACGAACAGGGGTTCCCGGTCGAGCACGCCGACGCGCCAGTCGAACTCGGTGTACATGTATTCCTGCACCAGGATCAGGTCCGACTCCTTGAACAGGCGATGACAGATATCGCGCAGCTGCTTTTTGCTCTCGGCCTTGTACACGCCGCGCGAGAACGAGCCGTCCGGAATCTTCAGTATCATCGGAAAGCTCATCTGCTTGTGCAGGTCTTTCTCCTGCCCCTTGCGCAGGATCAGGCTGCGTGGCGTGGAGACACGGTTGGCGCGCAGCAGTTCTTCGAGAAACACCTTGTTGGTGCAGCGCAGGATGGAGTCGGGATCGTCCATGACGACCAGGCCTTCGTTCTGTGCGCGACGCGAGAAGCGGAAGGTGTGGTGGTCGATGGAGGTGGTTTCGCGGATGAACAGGGCGTCGTACTCCGCGATACGCCCGTAGTCCTTCTTTCGAATCAGTTCCGCGGACATGCCCAGTTCCCTGGCTGCCGCAATGAAGCGTTTCAGGGCATCGTTGTCCGATGGCGGCAGTTTCTCCTTTGGGTCGTGCAGGATCGCCAGTTCGTACTTGAACGAGGAGCCCGCCTTCTGCTTGCGCCACGGGCGGCTCAGGTAGCCTTTGAGGGACTGGGCGAACAGCAGCCGCTGCTCGGCCTCCAGCGCTTTGAAGGAAACCGCCCGCACGCCGGTGATGCGCCAGCCTCCCTTGTGCTTGAAGTCGACCCGCAACAGGGGCGCACGGAAACTGTCGAATATCTGCTTGACCAGGCCGCTCAGCTGGGGAAACGGACACTGGCCGAAGAATACCCACACGCGCAGGTGATCGGTATCCGGCGACAGGCCCTGGCCGCTGATCGCCGCCTCTACCTGCTCGTCGAGCTCCCGTGTCATCAGGCCATAGATGGAACGCCGACTCAGGTCCTGGATCGTTCGCACCGAGGGGATGACCCGGTGGCCCCTGGCCTCCGCGAGCAGCGAGCAGTAGTAGCCAAGCCGCCCATAGCGGTAGCTGCGGCACAGGTTGATGACGCGCAGATTGGCGCTGGAGGAGTGATTGGTGCCGGCGAGATAGTCCTTGGCGGCCACCACGGGCAGCGGTGGGAATTCGTCGGGCCAGTCGGATGCCTTGTCGACAATGATGATGTGTTCAGCCATGTTTCTGTTCTCTGACAGGAAGACTTCTGCTGTCGCATTTGGAGCGGTTGCTTCGCCTCCAGTGTGTGGTCATAGAGCCGGCCTGCGCAACAAGACGACGGCCTGCAATCCCGAGCGCCCGTAACGCGCCATGCGGGCGAACTCGCGGCAGGGTATCGGGATGTGGATGGAATCACTGAGTGTCTCGCCCTCATCGTAGTCGACGAACGGATCATTCACGTACACGAAGTGCTCGTCGATTCCGACCACCACCACCCAATGCGGCATCTTTTCGCCGTAGATGCGGTACGAGCTGATCAATACCAGTGGGATTTCTCCTTGCGTGGCGAAGTGCTCCATTTGCTCCAGGGGCAGGTTTTCATAGCGCACGGAGATACCAGTGGTGTGGATCTCTTCCAGCATGTCCTGGTGGACCAGGCGCATGACTTCCTTTTTCTCCGGGCTACGCACCGAATCGACCAGCGGTACCTCCGAATCACTGACGTAGATGGTGACTCCGAAACCCCGCCGATGGGCGGCCAGGGCCAGGCCGAAAGGCCCGCATCCGCCATGTCCTGACGTCATGAAGATGGTCGTGGCCTCGCGCCACAGCCTGAGTTCCAAGGTCCGATTCAGGACCAGGTCGGGTTGCAATGCCTTCATCGCCATCATCAGGCAGGAGGCACCACAGGTGAATTCGAGGGTCTGCTCGTAGAAGGGTATCGGAGCCTGGGTCGAGCCGAGGTCCGGCTTGAGGAGCTTCTCCAGGCGGATCGCCTGCATGTGGTCCTCGTAGTGGTCGTCGAGCACGCCGAAGCGCCGATAACCCAAACCCTCGAACAGCCCCAGGGAAGCCGCGTCGTCGCGGCGAACCTCCAGTCGCAAGTAGGCCCGGCCCCGCTCCCTGGCGACGGTTTCCGCGATCTGCGCCAGCCGGCGCCCCAGGCCAGGTCGACGAGCCTGCTGCGAAACCGCGACCGAGTACAGGCGGGCGACCGATGTCCCCCGGTTGTACAGCAGTAAGACGTAACCGCCCAGGCCGTTGTCGCCATCTGCTACCAGCGTGTCGGCATGGGCCTTCGTCAGCAGGTACCGCCACTGCCGGCGGCTGATGCGGTCCCCTGGAAAACCGAGCCGCTCGATCTCAGCGAGTGCGTGGAGATCCGATAGTGCGGCGCGACGGAAACCGGAGCCCGCCAAGGAAACGGGTGGATCGACAAAGTCTTTGCTTGGCACGGGCGCAGGTGAATCCCAAGGGTGGGGAACAGGAATCGGCATGCCGCGTTTTCGCACGGGCACCACAATATAGTATTGGCGTCCGTGCTTGCGTGGAAGTGGTCTGCGTCGTCGTCACCTTGGGGTCCGCTGTCCGGCAGGGGAATCTGCTGCACGCGGGGCCGGCAGGTACCGTTCCGCCAACCCGCGACCCACACATCGTGATCGGATCTGAACGGGCGGTGCGTGGCTGGACGGCTGAGCCGAATCACTGACCACGACCGGTCAGCATGACCCAGATCGTGCGCCAGGCGATGTGGAGGTCCATCAGCAGCCAGGCTCTCGGGTCGGCGAGGGCGAGCGCGTAGCGATGGTCGTACCCGAGTTTCGACCGGACATCATCCAGGCAGGTGTCATAGCCCTGATTGATCTGCGCGAGGCCGGTGATGCCCGGCGTGACGCCATAGGTACGTTCGGCGAAGTATGGGATTGCGTGTTCGAGCCGGCGATAGAAGCCGGGGCGCTCAGGGCGTGGGCCGATCAACGACATGTCGCCTTTCAGGACGTTGACCAGCTGCGGGAGTTCGTCGAGCCGGGTCTTGCGCAGCAAGAGCCCGACACGTGTGATCCGACTGTCCCCCCGGGTCGCCCAAACCGCCCCGGTCTGCTTTTCCGAATCGACCCGCATGGTCCGGAACTTGATCATCTCGAACAACAGCGTGCGGTCGCTTCGGGCCCGTCCGATGCGCAATTGGCGGAACAACACGGGGCCCGGTGAGTCGAGCTTGATCGCCAGTGCGATCAGGGGAAACAACGGCAGGGTCGCCAGCAGTCCGAGCGAGGCAAAGCCGATGTCAAAACTGCGCTTGGCCCTTGCGGTGACGGGATTCATCTCATCGTACATCGGGAGTCTCCGGAAAAATCCTGGGTGTATTCGCCATGTGCTAACCGCGTTGCCAGCCGTGACGACAGCAGCCGAACAGGTAAGCAATGCTGCCCACCAGGCTGGAAGCATGACCGCGCACCAGGTAGTACAACGCTTTTCTCAGCTTTCCAGCCGACGTTTCACCGGCCAGGTGGGTCGCCGCGGCGAGCCCGTAAAGAAACAGTTGGCCGGCGGCGAGCAGTGCGAACAGCCAGGATTCCGGCGCGAGGTAAACGCTGCCCAGGAGGGCGATCAGCATCAGCCAGGGCATCAGCACCCGCAGCGCCTTGCCCGAGGCGAACGCGAACGCGACGCCGCGGTAGCGCGGTCGCAGCAACTCGCGCAGGCGCAAAAGCTGTTGCAGGTTTCCTGCTGCGATGCGCCGTCGGCGATGGGTGTCGAGCTGGTCGCTGGCGCACTCGAGTTCCAGCGCGTTGACGTCCGGGGCGTAAACACCGCGGTAGCCCTGCGCGATGATTCGCATCGGCAGGATAAAGTCGTCGTTGATGGTGTCGGGCTCGAAGACCTGGAACAACGCCCGGCGAAACGCGTAGAAGGCCCCGTGAGCGCCGAGCAGGCCACCCAGCACGGATTCGTTCTGCTTCAATTGTCGCTGGTAACGCCAGTAGACGTCCTCGCCGGACGAGCCCGGATTCAGCAGTTGGTAGTTGCTGCTGACCACGCCAACCCGCGGGTCCGCAAAGTGCTGGGCCAGTTTTTGTATCGCATCAATCGAAACCAGCGCCGACACGTCACTCAACACGACGATATCCGTCGTGGCCTGCAGCACCGAATCGTTCAGCACAGCCACTTTTCCACGGTTCTCGGCGAATCCGATGATGTCGAAATCGAGGTGCCGGCATTCGGGTTCCATGGCAGTCAAACGGGCAATGTCGGCCGTTCTGTCGGAACAGCCGTCGCAGACCAGTCTGACTGCCAGTCGCTCGGGCGGATAATCCATGGCGCCGATGTTTCGGATCTTGTCGGCGATGAAATCCTGCTCGTTGTAGGCCGGAATGATTACCGTGACCGATGGCAGATCGGCTGGCAGATCGGCGTCCGGATCCCGGATCGCGGGTGAAGGCTCCGGGCTGTCGGGCTTGCGGCGACGCCCCATCCACTGCAGCAGCAACGGATAGATCGCATGGTGGTAGACGATCAGCACAACGGACAACAGGACGATAGTGGCGGTCAGTATCGTGGACATCT
>JAGRGW010000019.1 GCA_020445315.1 Gammaproteobacteria bacterium | reverse complement strand
ACCTCCTGTTCAGATCGACCGACATAGATGTTGCCGTGGTCGTCATACCACGCCGGGATGCGGTGTCCCCACCAGATCTGGCGTCTGATGCACCAGTCCTGGATGTTGCGCATCCACTCGTAATAGGTGTTCTTCCAGTTGTCCGGCACGAAACGGATCTTGCCGGTCTCGACTGCTTCGATTGCCGGTTTGGCCAGTGGCTCGACCTTGACGTACCACTGGTCGGTCAGGAACGGCTCGATGACGGCCCCGGAGCGGTCGCCGCGTGGCACCATCAGTTTGTGGTCGGCAATCTTTTCGAGGAGCCCCCGCGCCTCGAGATCGGCGACGATCTGCTTGCGTGCCGCGTACCGGTCCATGCCGATGTAGGCAGCCGGGATCAGTTCACCCTCGTCGGCCTCGTTGTCGCGGATCGCGGCGTCGATCGTAAAGATGTTGATCAGGCCACCGTGGACCTGGCTGCTGATCGGGTTCTCGTCGCGGTGGCGCTGCCAGACCGCGTAGTCGTTGAAGTCGTGCGCCGGTGTGATCTTCACGCAGCCGGTGCCGAACTCGGGGTCGGCATGCTCGTCGGCGACGATCGGGATCTTGCGCCCGGTCAGCGGCAGTTCGACGAGCTCGCCGATCAGGTGCCGGTAGCGCTCGTCGTCCGGATTGACGGCCACGGCGCAGTCACCGAGCATCGTTTCGGGACGGGTCGTCGAGACGACGAGGTGGCCCTGGCCGTTGGTAAGCGGGTAGCGCATGTGCCACATGTGGCCCGACTCTTCCTCGGAGATGACCTCGAGGTCGGACACGGCGGTGTGCAGCTTCGGGTCCCAGTTGACCAGGCGTTTGCCGCGGTAGATCAGGCCTTCCTCGTACAGCCGGATGAAGACCTCCTGCACCGCTTCGGACAGGCCGTCGTCCATTGTGAAGCGTTCGTGCTGCCAGTCCAGCGACGAGCCGAGGCGGCGCAGCTGGCGGGTGATGTTGCCGCCGGACTCGCCTTTCCACTCCCAGACGCGCTCGATGAACTTCTCACGACCGAGATCGTGACGTGTCTGGCCCGCGGCCTCGAGCTGGCGTTCGACGACCATCTGTGTCGCGATACCGGCGTGGTCGGTACCCGGTTGCCACAGTGTCGGGCGCCCGCGCATGCGATTGAAGCGGATCAGCGTGTCCATGACCGTGTTGTTGAATCCGTGGCCCATGTGCAGGCTGCCGGTGACGTTGGGCGGAGGAATCATGATGCAGTAAGGCTTTGCTTTGCCTGCCACGGGGCCCGAAACCGGTTCGAACCAGCCGCGTTCCTCCCAGGTCTGGTACCAGCGTTGTTCTATCGCGTGCGGGTCGTATGTCTTGTCCATGCCGATGCGGTTTCCGGGCCGTGCTGCAAAGCTTGCCAGTATAACTGTTTGGCGCTTCCGACAGGACCGCCAGCCGCGCCTAAAGTTTGCCCGCCGTGGCCGCTAATTTTGTCGCACATGTCGTTTTCTGATGGACCAGCGTGGAGGTTCGGGGCCGATGATCAACAGGATTTCAGTACGCAACAAGCTGTTCGGGCTGGCGGGCCTGCTCGGGCTGACCGGCCTGGTCATGGGGCTCGTCATTCACGCTTCGCTGTCGCCGCTGAACGACGAATTCGAGTCCTACGCCGACCAGACCCGGTACCGGGCCGGTTTCGTCGATGTCATCCAGACCGAGTTCGGCTACGGGGGTGCGATCCACGCGTTCAAGAATTACGTGCTTCGCGGCCAGGAAAAGTACGTCGGCCGCTTCAAGGACGCCTACGTCAATATCAACCAGTCGCTCGACGGTTACATGTACCTGCCGGACACCTCGGGCGAAGAGAAGGCCGCCATCGCCGACATTCGATCGGTGTTGCAGCAGTACCACGATGGCCTTGCCGTAACCCAGCGCATGGTCGCTGAGGGCGCGGCGATTGCCGATATCGACAAGGCGGTCAAGGTCAGCGACGGTCCGGCCGTGGCCGGTATCAAGCTGCTGGCCGAGCACACGCAGGACCGCGCCATGGCCGCCAAGACGGCGTTTGCTGAGACCGTCGGCGTTGCGGGCATGCGCGTCAATGCGACGCTGATAGCCTGCCTGATCCTGGCGGTTGTCGTTATCGTGGCCGTCGCACTGGCGATTACGCGACCGCTGCAAAGGCTGGTTGCCGGCTTCGACGAACTCGCCGGTGGTGACGCCGACCTGTCACGCCGACTGCCGGTCCATGGCACCGACGAACTGGCACGGATTTCCGCCGGGTTCAACGGTTTTTGCGAGACCGTGGCCGGTACCGTTGCCCAGGTCCAGTCGGCGTCCACCCAGTTGTCCGGCGCGACCCGGCAGATGAACGAGGCCAGCGCCAGCGCGCAGGATGCCATCGAGCGTCAGCGCGCCGAACTGGAGCAGGTCGTGACGGCGATGAACGAGATGACGCTGAGCTTCGAGGAGGTCTCGCGACACGCGACCGGCGCATCCGAGGCAGCGGCGGCCGTTGACCGGGACACCGCGCTGGGTCGGCAGGTGGTCGAGACCAACGTGTCTTACATCAACGCGGTCGCCAGCGAGGTCGACCGGGTCGGCAATGTCATCGTGGAACTGGAGAAAGACAGCGACAGCATCGGCTCGGTGCTCGATGTCATCCGCGGCATCGCCGAGCAGACCAACCTGCTGGCGCTGAACGCGGCCATTGAGGCTGCGCGTGCCGGGGACCAGGGGCGCGGATTCGCCGTGGTCGCCGACGAGGTCCGCACCCTGGCGCAACGGACACAGGAGTCGACCGAAGAGATCCAGAACATGATCGAGAGCCTGCAGTCTGCGTCGCGCCAGGCCGTGTCGGCCATGGCCGAGGGCAAGGAGAAGGTCCGGGCGACGGTCGACGAGGCCGGCAAGGTGCGCGAGACCCTGACGAAAATCACGCAGGGTATCAACGCGATGCGCGATCTCAACACCCAGATCGCGACATCGGCGCAGCAGCAGAACCACGTCGCGCGCGAGATGGACCAGAACCTGACCAATGTCGCCGGCATGATGGAGCAGACCAGCGCGAGCGCGGCGCATGCGGCGCAGATCAGTGCCGAACTCGACACGCTGGCGAGCCAGATGAACGCGCAGGTCGGGGCTTACCGTACCTGACCGCCAACCGCACCGCGCGCAGCGCTGGCCGCCTGCGCGCGGCCTAAAGCGCTTTTCGGTCGACCGCTTACGATGCTAACCTGCATCAGGTCGAAAGCGTCCCGCGCCAATGGCGCCGCCAACGGGTCTGGCGTGACCCGCGGCGTATCGAAGTGACGCGATCTTCAATAATCATAATGAGAACAATTCCGTGGAAATCGGGCGCTGCGCTGTTACCGTTTTCCCGGACCCCGGGGGAGCCATGGCCTTCGCGGGATTCAGCAATAACCACGAACGTGTCCAAAGGATCGATGTGATGTCTGTAATCGCCGAACTGGCCAACGTGCCCGGTGTGCTCGCGGCGGGAGAGTATTCTTACCGCGGCGACCGCTTTACCTACAAAGGACAGGTCTCCGACGACATGGCCCGCATGGCATCGATCATGTGCCGTGCGACGACCATGAGCGCCCATATGCAGGCGGACATGCTGGAAGAACACTGCCCCGGCAGCGGTGTCAATCCGCCGGAGGGCTGGGTCGTGCACGGCCCCGCGTTCAGCGTTTGCAACGTAGCCAACGTGTTCTGCTTTGTCAGGCACAACGAGGCATCGGTCAACCGGATCGTTGCCATGATGCGCCAGCGCCTGGCCGGCGCTTCGCACGACCTGGTCTGAGCGTACCTGCGCCACAACAACGAATTCTTGGAGAACGGAATGGTCGATTTGCAGCGCCTGATGACCCTGGAAGGGGCCCAGGCAGCCTTCACTATGAACGATCGCGGTGAGCTTCAGGAGCATGTGCTCGCCCGCGACTCGAACCTCAACGAAACGGCGCTCGATCTGCTCGCGCACATGTGCGTCGCCAACATTGCGATCGCGACAATGCAGGCCAGGGGGTGGGAGGCAAACTCCGACAACAAGGGCTTCTACCCGATCAACGGTTTCACGATGATCGGCATGGAATGGTCGGCGATCAGCGCCGACAATATCGGCGTCGTGGTCAGCAACGACAAGGCGGATTACGAGGCTGCCCACAGGATGCTCACCGAGCAGGGGGCTGCCGGGTGATCAAGCAGATGCTGGCGGTCGACGGCGTGCGCGCCGTCTGCCGTTTTCGTGACGACGGTGCATTCGTCGAGGGCTACGGACTGTTGCCCGAACGCGAATTGATTAAGCTCGCGCATTTCGCGCACGAGTACAAGCGGATCGTGCAGGCCAATGCCGACCAGTTGTCGATGTTCACCGGTGTGTCGGGTTGGACCCCGCCCAGCGGCTGGATGGTGCACGGTTCGAAAGTGAGCGTGTGCGGTGTCGCCAACCTCGTCTGCACGGTCAAGAACAGCGAGGGCAACCTGACCGAGGTCATGGACCACCTGCTCGAGGCGTCGCACTACTGAGCCGGGCGCCCCGAACCGCTGAAGCGCACTGTCGGGCGGTGTATCATGCGTCCACTTTGCAGCTTTAACCGGTAACCTGCCATTTCCGCTCCGCTCGTCATCCCTCGCGACCAGCACACGATCTCGCGTGCCAACATCTCGCCGAACGCGCTGAAGGTCCTGTACCGGCTGCGCCAGGCCGGCTACCAGGCCCACCTGGTCGGTGGCGGCGTACGCGATCTCCTGCTCGGTCGCGAGCCGAAGGACTTCGATATCGCGACCGATGCCCATCCCGAGCAGGTACGCGAAGTGTTTCGAAACTGCCGTCTCGTCGGCCGCCGTTTTCGTCTCGCCCATGTGCATTTCGGCCGTGAGATCATCGAGGTGGCGACGTTTCGCGCCGGTACGGACAACACCGACAGCGAGCAGACCGATGATGGTCGGGTACTGCGCGACAACGTCTACGGCACGATCGAGGAGGACGCGTTGCGACGCGATTTCTCGGTCAACGCGCTGTACTACAACATCGAGGACTTCTCGATC
>JAGRGW010000191.1:10662-18171 GCA_020445315.1 Gammaproteobacteria bacterium | reverse complement strand
TGGCGATGAACATCGGCGCCAACGATGTTGCCAACAACGTGGGCCCGGCGGTCGGCTCGAAGGCCCTGACGCTCGCCGGCGCAATCACGATCGCCGCGATCTTCGAGGCCTCCGGCGCATTGATTGCCGGCGGTGACGTGGTCAGTACGATCAAGAAAGGCATCATCAATCCGGCCCTGATCGGCGACAGCCAGGTATTCGTCTGGCTGATGATGGCTGCGCTGCTCGCCGGTGCGCTCTGGCTCAACCTTGCCACTGCCCTCGGCGCACCCGTTTCGACGACCCATTCCATCGTCGGCGGGGTACTCGGCGCCGGCATCGCGGCGGGGGGCTTCGATATCGCGAACTGGGGCAAGATGGGTCAGATCGCGGCCAGCTGGGTCATCTCGCCGGTGCTCGGCGGCCTGATCGCGGCCGGGTTCCTGTACCTGATCAAGCGCACGATAACCTACCAGGAGGACGTCAAGGCAGCGGCCCAGCGCATGGTCCCGATCCTGGTCGCCGTGATGGCCTGGGCATTCGGCACCTACCTGTTGCTGAAGGGTCTGAAGCGTATCTGGAAGCTCGAGTTCGGCGCGGCCGCACTGATCGGGCTGGGCATCGCCGTCGGCATCTACTTCGTCGTCCGACCGCTGGTCGTCAAGGCCTCCGAGCGCCTGCAGAACGACAAGTCCGGTGTAAACAAGCTGTTCACGCTGCCCCTGGTGTTCGCCGCGGCCCTGCTGAGTTTCGCCCACGGCGCCAACGACGTCGCCAACGCCGTCGGTCCGCTGGCGGCGATCAACGACGCAATCCTGCACGGTGGCGTAGCGGCCAAGGCAGCCATTCCCCTGTGGGTCATGCTGGTCGGCGCGATCGGCATCGCAATCGGGCTCGCGCTGTACGGCCCCAAGCTCATCCGCACCGTCGGCTCCGAGATTACCGAACTCGACCAGACGCGCGCATTCAGCATCGCGATGGCGGCGGCGATCACCGTCATCATCGCGACCCAGCTGGGCCTGCCGGTTTCGTCGACCCATATCGCTGTCGGTGCCGTGTTCGGTGTCGGGTTCCTGCGCGAGTTTCTCAAGGCCAGTTACTCGAAGATGGTGGACGAGATCAAAGCCCATCACCAGGATCGCGACGAGGCCGAGGTCGAGGCATTCCTGAACGAGTTCCGCCGCGCCTCGGTCGCCCGCAAGGGCGTCATGCTGGAGCAACTGAAAGGTCGTTCGCCAAAGGCCGAACTCAGCAAGAAGGAGCGCAAGGGCCTCAAGCGCGTTTACAAGACCGAGCTGGTCAAGCGCTCCGCGCTGATGAAAATCGTGGCCGCGTGGCTGATTACCGTACCGGTTTCGGGCCTGCTGGCGGCGTTCCTGTTCTTCGCCATTCGTGGCTTCATGCTGCCATGAAACCCCTGCACCTGTTGCTGCTCGCCCTGTCCTGTGTTGTCGGCGACCTGCTGGCCGCGGCAGGTACCGCCCCTCGCACACACGTGCTCATCGTGGGCTCGTCGACCGCCTACCCGATCATTGCCACGGTCGCGGAGCGCTTCGGCCGCGACCCGGATCACGCCACGCCGGTTGTCGAGTCGACGGGCACTGGCGGCGGATTCAAGCTGTTCTGTGGCGGAAGCGGCCCGTCTACACCGGATCTCGTCATGGCCTCGCGGCCGATGAAGGACAGCGAGAGGCGGCAATGCACCGACAACGACGTGGTCGACATCCGCGAGATCAAGATCGGTTACGACGGCGTCGTCATCGTCAATCGACGTGGCGCGCCGGCCTTCAGCCTGAGCAACCGCGATATCTGGCTGGCGATGGCGCAACAGGTGCCGCGCACGCCTGACGGGGACGAACTCGTCACCAATTTTCACGAGCGCTGGAGCGATGTGAACCCGGACCTGCCGGACGTGCCGATCCGGATACTGGGGCCGCCGCCAACCTCGGGTACGCGCGACATCCTGCTGGAGCGCCTGCTGCGCAAAGCCTGCGACACCTTCCCGGCGCTCCACGAGTTGATCGAAACCGACCCGCAGGCATTCGCGCAACGCTGCTACACGCTGCGCGAGGACGGCGCCTTCGTCAACGCCGGCGAGAACGACGGGCGACTGGTGCGCAAACTGCTCAACGATCCGGATGCCGTCGGCATCCTCGGATTCAATTTCCTCGACCGCAACTACGACCGCCTGCAGGCAGCATCCATCGACGGCATCGAGCCCCGCTTCGAGCTGATCGAGTCGGGTATCTACCCACTGAGTCGGCCGCTCTACCTCTACGCCAAGCCGCGCCATGCCCGGGTCGTGCCTGAACTCGACCTGTTCGTCGAAGAACTGGTCGCGTCACACGCCTCCGGGCGGGAAGGCTACCTCGTCGACCACGGGCTCATCCCGCTGCGCTGAACGACGTCCGGGTCGAGATGCCGCTCAGCCGGCATCCACGAGGTGGTCGTTGTAGCGCTCCATCAGGTAACACAGGCAGTCCTGGCGGATCACCGTCGGGTCGCAGGTCAGCATGGAGGGCATCACCGGCGTCTTCGTCACCAGGCGACCGTCCTCGATCGCGAAGTAACGGTCGGCGACCGAGCGGTCCTGCTCGTCACGCACGTCGACCGGCAGCGCCGGCAAGGCGTCACATTCGGCGAACAGGCTACCAGCCGGCAGTTCGCGGAAATTCAGGCTGTCGAGCTGGCGCGCGAACCGCACCGGCGCCGGACTGTCGTCGAAGCTGAACCCGGTTTCGGCAGGTACGCGGACGACGGCGACGGTGTGGAACAGTTCGATGTCGTGGCTCGCCACCGGGTGGGCCGGAATCTCCGCCAACTGCAGGCAGGCGCGCAGGTACTCGGCGGCGTGATCGACGCCGAGCTGTTGCCCGACCTTGCCGCATTCCAGTGTCACCGACGGGCCCAGCGCGGCCATGGCCATCGACGCAACGCCGCGCGGGCGGACAAAGTAGACGACGGTCCGGCCGAACAACGAGGCCAGGTGCAGCGACTGGTGCTCGAGTACGTTGACGCAGGCATAGTGGGGGTTGAGGCCGGTATTGTTGTGCACGTCGACCGACGCGAAGATCTCGCGGTCGGTCATGCTGTCGACGACCTCCTTCATCAGCGCGTGCTCGGCCGTGCCCGCGGTCTCGCTGCCGGGCCAGACACGGTTGTAGTCAGGTTGCCCGGGCAGGTGGCGCAGGCCGGCCTCGGCCGCGGCCGTGTTGCCGATGAACAGGCTCAGCGAACGCGGCAGGTCGAAACGGTCGCCGTCCAGGTAAGTGCGCAGCACGTGGCGGATCGCGTCCCAGCCGCTGGTCTCGTTGCCGTGCATCAGTACAGACACGAATAGCGCCGGTTCACGCCTCCCTGTCAAGTGAAACAGCGTCGGCCCGCCGAGCAGCGCGTGCAGACCAGTGGCATCAGTCTCCAGCAATGACAACGGAAATTCGGTTCGTTCGCGCAGGGACAGCTCGGTCAACGGTCGGCTCCAGTTCTTTATTAGCCCTTGTTTCCCGCCGGGGAGCGGGGCTGGTCACAGGCCCGGTGCGACGTCATCCCCAGCGGTATACGGGTTCATTATCCGCCTGTCGGTCGACGTATGCATTGACCAAAGCGGTGAAATCACGACCGTGGCGCTCGATCCACGCGGCCTGCCAGTCGGCGCCGGTCTGGCCGCGCTCGACCCGGCCACGAATCGGGGCCAGCCAGTGCGACGCCTCGTCGGCGTTGATACCGGTCGCCATCAATCCATGCTGCGCGAGGTCGAGCAGGTGGTCGGCGAGCAGTTGCCGCAGGCACTGTCGCCGACCGTCCAACCAGGTGATCTCGGCATCGAGCCCGTAACGGGCCGCGGCATAGAAACTGTCGCGCGCAGCCGCGAACGGCAGGCGTGCTTCGAGACCGTCGGCGTCGCGCATCAGCGACTCGAACAGGCCCAGGAACAACGCCATGTTGGCGATGGCGTCGCGCGGCGTCGGCCCCGCGGCGATGACCCGGTGCTCGATGCGCACATGTGGCCTACCGTTGTCGTCGAAACCAATCAGCGGGCGGTTCCAGCGCCAGATCGTACCGTTGTGCAGGCGCAGATGGGCCAACTGGTCTTCGGCCACGTCCATCAGGTCGGGCAGGATCACCGGGTAACGCAGGCGATTGGCCTCGAAGCACTCCAGGATCGTCTTCTGCGCGTAACGCACTCCGAAGGTGACGCGCTTGCTGTAATCGCTGCCACCGACCGCAACCGCCTGCTCGAACAGCGGAATTCGGGTTTCCTGCCACAGGCGGCGCCCGAACAGGAACGGCGAGTTCGCCGCCGCCCCGACCGTCACCGGCGAGACCATTTTGCAGACGTTGAACGCCCGTGCCGCCTCGTCGGCATCGACCTCCACGTGGACCTGCAGTGACGTGGTGCCGGCCTCGAGCATGACGTCCCGGTGCAGGTGCCGCAGGTGTTCGACACCGTCGATGTCGACGACGATCGGCGCCCCGTTGCGCAGACGGAAGACCTGGTCGTTGATGGCCTGGTAGCGTTTCATCGGCGACATCGCCTGCAACGCCAGGTCGGTACTGCGCACGGTCGGCAGGATGCCGATCAGCAGTGCGTGCAGGCCGAGTTCCCCGGCCGCCGACTCGCAGGCCCGCCAGCGTGCCAGCAGGACATCATGCATGTCGGAAAGCGCCCCGGCACCCAGCAGCGCCGGCGCCGAGTTGATCTCGAAGTTGAACCGCGCCAGTTCGGGTACGACCAGCGGGTCGTCGACCGCCGTGAGGAAATCCTGGTTGCGCGGCGCAGGCAACCCGTCGCCATCGACCAGCCAGCCCTCCACCTCGAACCCGAAACGACGCTTACCCGCTTCCAGGCGCTGCTCCTGCAGCCACTGCCCGAGCAGCGCGGTTTCGCGATCGAGGCGATGGCGAAACTCGACAAACGCCTCACCACTGAAACTGTCGTCGGTGATTTCCTGTCCCATGGGGACAAGCTTATACGCTTTTTCGACCTATCGATTGAGCAGCCGGTCGAGTTCGGCGAGGCGCTGCGGCGTGCCGATGTCAAACCATTGGCCACGATGCCGCCGGCCGCCGACCCGCCCCTCCGCCATGGCCCGGCGCAGCAGCGGCGCGAGCGGAAAGGCACCGGGCTGGCAGTGACCAAACAGGCCGGGGTCGTAGACACCAATGCCACTGAACGTCAGGCGCGGTGGATCGCCGTCGCTGAGAAGGCCATCCCGCAGGCAGAAGTCGCCATCCGGATTGTGTGGCGGGTTGTCGACCATCAGCAGGTGCGCGAGTTGGCCCCTCCCGGGTTGCAGGCTGAGCGGATCAAAGTCGCACCAGACGTCGCCGTTGACGACCAGGAAGGGCGCATCGCCGAGCAAAGGTAGAGCACGCAGAATGCCGCCGCCGGTCTCCAGCGCCCGGCCCTCGCCCTCTGCCGAGTACCGAATGCGGGCACCCCATTGCGCACCGTCGCCCAGGGCTTCCTCGATCAGCTGGCCGAGGTGGGCATGGTTGATCACCAGGTCGCGGATCCCGGCCGCGACGAGGCGCTCGATGTGCCACACGATCAGCGGCTTGCCACCGGCCTGGAGCAGCGGCTTCGGGGTATGGTCGGTCAGCGGGCGCATACGCTCGCCGCGACCGGCGGCGAGGATCATGGCCCTGTGAATCGACTGGCCCACGTCAGCCGGGCCTATATGCCCGGCGGAAAGCGGGCGGGTGAGCGCGTCGCCACCCACCATTGCACCGGTGCATCACAGCGGTTTTCAGTCACGCAGACGGCACGCCATCGCGTGGAGGGCCGAGATCAGGCCTTCGACTTCATGGCGTCGAAGAACTCCTGGTTGGTCTTCGTCGCCTTGAGCTTGTCGTACAGGAACTCCATCGCTGCGAGTTCGTCCATCGGGTGCAGGATCTTGCGCAGGATCCACATCTTCTGCAGCTCGTTCTCGGGCATCAGCAGTTCCTCGCGCCGGGTGCCGGAACGGTTGATGTTGATCGCCGGGAAGATGCGCTTCTCGGCGATGCGGCGGTCGAGATGGACCTCCATGTTGCCGGTACCCTTGAACTCCTCGTAGATGACATCGTCCATGCGTGAGCCGGTTTCGACCAGCGCGGTGGCGATGATCGTCAGCGAGCCACCCTCCTCGACGTTACGGGCCGCGCCGAAGAACCGCTTGGGTTTCTGCAGTGCGTTGGCGTCGACACCGCCGGTCAGGACCTTGCCCGACGACGGGATCACGGTGTTGTAGGCGCGTGCGAGACGGGTGATCGAATCGAGCAGGATGACGACGTCCTTCTTGTGTTCGACGAGGCGCTTGGCCTTTTCGATGACCATCTCGGCGACCTGCACGTGACGCGCGGCCGGTTCGTCGAATGTCGAGGAGATGACCTCGGCGCGCACCGAACGCTGCATCTCTGTCACTTCTTCCGGGCGCTCGTCGATCAGCAGCACGATCAGGTAGCACTCGGGGTGATTGGTCGCGATCGACTGGGCAATGTTCTGCATCAGCATGGTCTTGCCGGCCTTCGGCGGCGACACGATCAGGCCGCGCTGGCCCTTGCCGATCGGCGCGCACAACTCGATCGTGCGCGCGGTGATGTCCTCGGTGCTGCCGTTGCCGATCTCGAGGTGGAACTTCTTGTTCGCGAACAGCGGCGTGAAGTTCTCGAAAAGAATCTTGTGCTTCGCATTCTCGGGCTTGTCGAAGTTGATCTCGTCGACCTTGAGCATCGCGAAGTAACGCTCGTTGTCTTTCGGCGGCCGGATCTTGCCCGAGATGGTGTCGCCGGTGCGCAGACTGAAGCGTCGAATCTGGCTCGGCGAGACATAGATATCGTCCGGACCGGCCAGGTACGAGGAATCGTCGGACCGGAGAAAACCGAACCCGTCGGACAGGATCTCCAACACGCCGTCGCCGTAGATATCCTCGCCTTTCTTGGCGTGGGCCTTGAGGATTGCAAAAATCAGGTCCTGTTTGCGCGAGCGCGCCACCCCATCGATGTTCATCGACTGTGCCAGATCATTCAGTTCGGGCACGGGCATTTTCTTGAGTTCGGTTAAATTCATCTCAAACCTTGAGAAACGGCGGATCTGCTGAGGATTATCGAAAAAGAGAAAGGCGCAGACGCACCCGTTGTTGACGAAAAAACTAGAGAAGGAAAGGCAGCCCCGGGAGGGACATCACCGCAAGTTTAGCATGCGATCGCCGCTAGTCCAGCATCCGGTGGCCAAAATATGCAAGCGGCGATGGCCCGGCGACAATCTGTCGCCGGCATATCCACCTTATTTTATAGATTGCTGTCGATGAATGCCGTCAGCTGCGACTTGGAAACCGCGCCGACCTTGGTCGCCTCGACCTCGCCGTCCTTGAACAGCATCAGCGTCGGAATCCCGCGGATACCGTAACGCGGCGGCGTGTTGGGATTGTCGTCGATGTTCAGCTTGGCCAGCTTGATCCGGCCCTCGTACTCGTCGGCAATCTCGTCCAGCACCGGCGCAATCATCTTGCACGGGCCACACCACTCGGCCCAGTAATCGACGAG
>JAGRGW010000191.1:0-10608 GCA_020445315.1 Gammaproteobacteria bacterium | reverse complement strand
ACATGAACGATCTTGTCACTCACTGACTGTCTCCACCAAATAAGGTTTCAGGGGTCCCGGGAAACCACCGCTGGCCGAGCCGGGCTCATGCGGACTGCCATCATGGCAGCCGAATGCCGGCATTTGAGCCGATCACTCCACTTAATTCAAGCCTTTAGGGCCTGTTAACAGCATGCGGGCGCCCATCGACGGAGCCCCATTTCCCGCAAGACAAGGCGCCATGAGCGTTGTGTACCTGCCGTACACGAGCGAAATGGCAACGCCGGCCTGCGTGAAATGGGGCCCGTCCCATCGGGTTGGCCCTCAAATCCGGCCACGCCGCGTTGCTTACCGCTTATTTGGATAACCAATCAGCGCTCTGCGCGCCTTGCCTGGCCGGATTTGCGGGCCAACGACGGGCATCCGCATGCTGTTGACAGGCCCCGGCACGCAGCAGGCAGGAATTCGGGTATGCTTCCGCGCCATGAGCGAAAAACATCTTAGCAGCACCCGGTTCGACGATTTCCCCTTCTCACAGGCAATTATCGACGGCATCCGCGACGCCGGTTTCGAATTCTGCACCCCGATCCAGGCGCAGACACTGCCGATCGCGCTGGACGGGCGCGATCTCGCCGGCCAGGCCCAGACCGGCACCGGCAAGACCGCCGCCTTCCTGCTCGCCATTCTGCACCTGCTCGACCAGGAGCCGGCCGACATCTCGCGGCGACCCAACCAGCCGCGTTCGCTGGTGCTGGCCCCGACGCGCGAACTGGCCGTGCAGATCTACAACGACGCCTGCGTGCTGGCGGCGCACACCGGCCTGAAGGTACGGGTCGTCTACGGCGGTACGGGCTACGACTCGCAGCGCAAGTCGCTCGAAGAAGGTGTCGACATCCTGATCGGTACGCCGGGGCGGATCATCGATTACTTCAAGCAGCGCGTGTTCGACCTGCGCGCCGTGCAGATCCTCGTGCTGGACGAGGCCGACCGCATGTTCGACCTCGGTTTCATCAAGGACATCCGCTTCCTGCTGCGCCGCTGCCCCGAGGCTGACCGCCGCCAGGCGATGCTGTTCTCGGCGACGCTGTCGTACCGGGTCACCGAGCTCGCCTACGAGCACATGAACAACCCGCAGAAGATCGTCGTCGAGGCCGAGCAGATCACCGCGGACAGGGTCCGCGAGACGGCTTACATGGTCGCCAACGACGAGAAAGTGCCGCTGTTGATCGGACTGATGCGCGGATTCGAGAACGCCCGCGTGATCGTGTTCATCAACACCAAGCGCGAGGCCGACAAGGTCTGGGGATTCCTCGAGGGCAATGGCCACCCGGCAGCGATCCTGTCCGGCGATGTGCCGCAAAAGAAGCGCCTGAGCCTGCTCAAGCGCTTCGCCAGCGGCGAGGTCTCGGTGCTGGTCGCGACCGACGTCGCTGCCCGCGGCCTGCACATCGAGGGAGTCACCCACGTCATCAACTACGACCTGCCAGAAGACGCCGAAGACTACGTGCACCGCATCGGGCGTACGGCGCGCGCCGGCGCCGAGGGTGACGCGATCTCGTTCGTCTGCGAGACCTATGCCTTCTCGCTGCCGGACATCGAGCGCTACATCGAGCACAAGGTGCCGGTCGGCGCGATTTCCAGCGAGATGCTGGCCGAGATCGATCCCCGCAGCCGGGTCCGCATCGAAAAGGGCGACCGCCTCGAGCGTCGCGACGGCGGGCGCAGGCCGCGCAATGGTGGCGGTGGCGGTGGCCCCAGACGTCCGCGCGGCGACAAAGACCAGGCAAAACCGGCCGAGGGCGCCGAGACCGCGAGCGATAAGCCCCGCCGTCGCCGGCGGCGGCGCAAGCCGAGCGGCGACGGCACCGCTCCGGCATGACCGAACCGGATATTCCGGTCGACAACAAGTGCAGCCGCTGCCACGGCTCGACCTGCTGCACGTACACCACCGAGGCGCTCGGCACGCTGCGCGCCAAGGCCGATTTCGATCACGTGCTGTGGCAGGTCTCGCACGATAACGTCGAGGTATACCGCGACGATTCCGGCTGGTACCTGTTGATACGCGGTCACTGCGAGCACCTCGGCGAGAACGGCGCCTGCGGCATCTACGAAAGTCGCCCGCAGGTCTGCCGCGACTACAGCAACGACTGGTGCGAGTTCGACGAGCCGGCAGAGGCCCATTTCCGGCACCACTTCCGCAACCACGCCGACCTGCTGGCCTATTGTCGCCAGCGTTTCAAGCGCTGGGACGCCTGACGCCCGGCGCGGCGTGAGCGAACCGACTGCACGGCGCCGCCGGGCCGAAATGCCGGAGTCCCACTTAGCGGCTGTCCCCGAACGCGGCCCGCAACCCGGGCAGGACGGCGGCGAAATCGCGCACAGAGGGAAACTCGTCGACCTGCCGCTCGGCCTGCCGGGTGTCGGGCAAGAGGATGGCCAACAGGAACGCGATGCCGTGTCGCCTGGCCGAGTGCAGCACCGGCAGGCTGTCGTCGACGAACAGCGTGCGCGCGGGATCGAACGCGACCTCGTCGTGCAGGCGCCACCAGAAATCGTCGTGTTCTTTCGGCCGTCCGAGGTCGTGTGCGCAGATAACCCGGTCGAGCTGACCGTCCAGGCGCGTCTTGCGCATCTTCAACTGCAGCGATTTCTGGTGCGCGTTGGTGACCAGCACCCGTTGTTTGCCGGCCCGCGCCAACGCCTCCAGGAAATCGGTCACGTGGGGATGCACGGCGATCAGGTGGTCGACTTCCTCCTTCAGCAGGGCGATGTCGAGGCCGAGTTCGCGCGACCAGTGATCGACGCAGTACCACTCCAGCGTTCCCTGGATGTCCTGGTAGCGACGGTACAGCCGCTCCCGCGCCTCGTCCTCGCTGATGCCCTGCTGCGCGGCGAAACGCACCGGTACGTGCTGGCGCCAGAAGTGGTTGTCGAAATGGAGATCGAGCAGCGTGCCGTCCATATCCAGCAGCACGGTATCAATCTGCGACCAGTCAAACACGGCACCTCCCCGACCCAGTCGACACATGTCTCACAGTGTTTTTGTATCATTGCACGCCTCGAACCGCATCGCGACGCAACCACCGGAGTACCCCCATGGACACCCAGGCACAACAGATCATGGAGATCGCCCAGCAGGCCGGCAAGGCCATCCTCGAGATCTACAACCAGGATTTCGCCGTCCAGCACAAGGATGACGATTCACCGCTGACCGCGGCCGATCTCGCCTCGCACAGGGTCATCGTGGCGGGTCTCGAAGCGATCGACCCGGAAACGCCGGTATTATCCGAAGAAGGCGCCGACATGCCGTTCGAAACCCGCCGCCAGTGGCCGCGTTACTGGCTGATCGACCCGCTCGACGGCACGCGCGAGTTCGTCAAACGCAACGGCGAGTTCACCGTGAACATTGCCCTGATCGAAGACGGCCGTGCAACCCTCGGCGTCGTTCACGTACCGGTCAGCGGCACCAGCTACGTGGGGCGCGTGGGTGAAGGCGCATTGAAAATCACGGCAGCAGGTGAATCGTCACCAATTCGGGTCAGCGAAAAGCGCTCCGTACCGACACGTGTCGCCGGCAGTCGCTCGCATGCCGGCGACAGCCTGAAACAGTTCCTCGGGCGCCTTGGCGAGCACGAAATCGTCAGCATGGGCAGCTCACTCAAGCTCTGCCTGGTGGCCGAGGGCGTGGCCGACATCTACCCGCGGCTCGGCCCGACCTCGGAATGGGATACGGCCGCGGCCCAGGCCGTGGTCGAGGCCGCGGGTGGACTGGTCACCGATACAGACATGCAGCCTTTGCGCTATAACACCAAGGAGTCGCTGCTGAACCCGCATTTCCTCGTGTTCGGCGATCGCGGCGAAGACTGGGGGAGCTATCTTTGACGACACCGACCGCCAAGTGCCGGTACGCCTACCACGCGGCAGGCGTGCTCTGCCTGCTGGTCACATTGCTGGCCCTGCCGGTACAGGCAGCAGTCGATGACCCACTGTCGTTCGACGACATGCCACTCGACGACCTGCTCACCTACCCCGACTGGTTCAAGAGCAGTTTCCTGGCGCTCGACGAGGACCTGGCCGAGGCGGTGGCCGCCGGCAAACAGGGCATCGTCGTGTATTTCGGGCAAAAGCGCTGTGCCTACTGCAAGATGTTGATCGACGTGAACTTCCAGACACCCGACATCGTCACCTACACGCGCAAACACTTCGACGTCATTCCGATCGACATCTGGAGCCCGGAGGAGGTCACGACGCCCGCCGGGGAGTCGATGTCCGAGCGCGAGTACTCGCAGAAACTGGGCACCAACTTCACGCCGTCGCTGGTTTTCTACGACGCCGACGGCCGGATCGCCCTGCGCCTGCGGGGCTATTACCCGCCGTACCAGTTCCGCGCGGCCCTGGAATACGTCGCCGACGGCCACTACAAGCGCGAGGAATTCCCCGTGTACATGGCCCGCGGCGACCGGACGCTGCGCTTCGAACCGGGCGACCTGGTCGAGCAGAGCTTCTTTTCGCCACCGCCATACAACCTCGACCGCACCCGTTTCCAGTCCGAGTTGCCGCTGGTCGTGTTCTTCGAACAGGGCGACTGCCACGCCTGCGACGTCCTGCACACGCAACCGCTGCAACGCAATTCCATCCGTCGCCTGTTCGAGGGCTTCGAGAGCATCCAACTCGACATGTGGTCCGACACACCCGTGGTCAGGCCGGACGGCACCCGCACGACGGCAAAGGAATGGGCCGGGGAACTGGGCGTCTTCTACGCACCGACGATTATTTTCTTCGACGAACGTGGCGACGAGATCATCCGCGTCGACTCCGTCGTGCACTTCTTCCGCCTGCGCAACGTGCTGAACTACGTCGTCAGTCGCGGCTACGTCACCGAGCCCAACTTCCTGCGCTGGAGTTCGAGGACACGTCGCCTGCTGGAAGAGGAATCCATGGCCCCGACGCCGCCGACAGCGCCGTCGCCCCCCCCGGGTCAGCGGCAGAATGCGGCCAGGTAGTCCTCGTAGGCATCGCGACGACGACGCAGCTTCTCACCCTTCGCCGGCTTGTAGCCACGCCGCAGGTCGGCACTGACTTCGGCAAGCGAGGCACGCTTGCGCTCGCACTGGTAGGCCTGCTTGGCCTGCCGCCGGCGCTTGGCGTCCGGACTCACCGGGCGCTTCGCCGGGGCAGACGATTTGCCCTTCTGTCGGGTCTTGAGCCAGGCCGTTTCGCTGGCCCGGACACCGGTTGCGGCCGCGGTTCGGCCCGATGCGGCGACGACGCGCGTATCAGCGCCACACGGGTGCTGCGTGTACAGCACCTCGCCTGCATCACCGGGACAACGGAAGATCTCGGCTATCGCCGGAGACATGGACAGGGCGCACGACAGCACGGCGCCGGCAACGAGATAACGCATTTTCCCTCCCTGGAATTCGCGTTTGACCTGGCCCGAGTATAAACGAGCGCCTCGCTCCGGCCACAACTGGAATCTAAAGCCTAGCCCGCTCCCGCCGATGAAACCGCCATGGCCAACGCCCCGTACAATCCAACGGACCATGAACTGGCAAGGGAAAACCGGATGTTGCGCGGGCTGCTGGACACCGTCCGCGACGATGCCGCGCACAACTACGAGGTGATGAAACGCTTCCAGTCGCGCGCGCTGGCCCTGCTCAACGCCAAGGACCTGCGCGACCTGCTGCGCCAGATCACCGCCGGCATGCGTCGCTCGTTCAGCCTCGACACATCGCGGCTGTTGCTGGTCGACCCCTACGCCGTGGTTGGCGATCTGTTGCGCGCGACCGCAAGCCAGGACGACGGCGTTCCGCGTGACATCGAACTCTGCCCCAACCCGGTCGATGCGCACGCGCGCTTCAGCGATACCCACTCGCCCTGGCTCGGCCCGTGGAACGATGTGACCCATGCGCCGGTGTTCGGCGCCAGGCTGTCGGGCAGTGTCGCCCTGCTGCCGCTCAGGCAGCCGGACGGCGTGGCCGGTTTCCTGTGCCTGCAGAGCAACGACCCGCAGCGCTTCCAGGCCGGCTACCAGACCGACTACCTCGCCAACCTGGCCCGCATCTGCGCCGTCTGCCTGGAAAACGCAGTCAACCGTGAGCGTCTGCGCCTGGTCGGCCTGACCGACAGCCTCACCGGCCTCTACAACCGGCGCCACCTGCAACACCGGCTGGCGCAGGAGATGACCCGTGCACAACGCTACGGCCAGACCCTCGCCTGCCTGTTCATCGACGCCGACCACTTCAAGCAGATCAACGACCGCTTCGGCCACCCGGCGGGGGACCAAGTGCTGGTTTCGCTGGCACAACGCCTGCGTCGACGCCTGCGTGCCAGTGATATCCCGACCCGTTACGGTGGCGAGGAATTCGCCGTTCTGCTGCCGCAGACGGACGCGGGTAGCGCCACCCAGCTGGCCGAGCAGATCCGACAGGAAGTCGCCAGCGAGGCGATCCCCGTGGAAGGCCAGGGCGAGATCGCGGTCACCGTGTCGATCGGCGTTGCTGCTTTCGAGGGGTCGTCCGAACCCGACGCAGACCCCAGCGGCGAACGCCTGCTGGCAGCGGCCGACGAAGCGGTCTACCGGGCCAAGTCGGCCGGTCGGAACCAGGTATGGGTCGCCGGCGACGATGCAGCGGCCCGCTGAGCGGGCAACGATCCGCGGGTGCGAATCGGTTGCACAACACAGATCAAGTGAGAATCGCTTTCAATTAGTGCGATTTTTTATTATCATTTTAGCGATTACTTATATACAAGGAGCCACAGTTGCTAAACGCCGGGGGAAAAGTAACCGTGCTCGTCCGGCTCGGAAGCTGGATCTGTGCGTGCCTGCCCAAGCGCCACCTCAGCGACGAGATGCGCAAGCGCATCCGCCCGGTCACGCTGGGTTGGATGTCGTGCTGGTGCGACAAAGCCGAGAACGAGAGCTGAGCCAGACCAGGTGGGGCGGTGCCGGGCGGCACCGCCCATTCTTCATCGCGCAGCGGCCCGTTGCCGTCTGAAAAGAATTCTACCGACTCCGGGTCTCCTTGAGCGTAACGGGTGGATCGACCACCTGGCAGACTCAAACAGGAGACCTACACCATGAAACGCACCCTCATCGCAGCCATCCTCGCCGCCACCGCCGGTACCGTTGGCGCCCAGTCGTTCCAGTTCCAGCAACAGTTCGGTTCCGAGGAATACGTGGCCGGCCACGACGCCGCCGGCATGACCTTCGCGCCGGTCGAAACGAGCAATCGCATCGCCTCGCTGACACGCTGGATGCTGGACGCGAACGTCGACGGCATCGCGCCTAACGCACACGACGGCATCATCATCGAGACCGGCCCGACCCGTATCAGCCTGTACGAGTTCGTACGCGACAGCCCGGAAGGCATCGCCTACGCGGACTACCACGACCGCTACCCGGCAGGCACCGACTGGGATCGGGTTGCACAGGTGTTCCGCGAGCACAACAACGGGGCCGTGGCAGTCGAAAGCGGTATCACGGGCAGCGATTCCTGACGCATCGGCAAGCCGCCCCTGACGACAGTGACATGCCCGGGCACAGTTGCCCGGGCATGTCCCGTTGACTCCCGCTACCGCCCGAGCACGTCCGCCAGGTATCCCGGCCCGAGGTTGTGCATCTGCCCGAGGATCCAGTCCCTTCTCTGTAACAGGTACCGACCCGGCTGTTCGATCCGGTAGCGGACGGGATTGGGCAGCGCGGCGGCGACCAGGGCCGCCCGCCGTTCATCGATTTCGGCCGCCGGGACACCGAATGCCTGGCGCGCAGCGACACCGACACCAAAACGACGCGGACCGGTCTCGGCGAAATTCAGGTACATCTCCAGGATCCGGCGCTTGGGCCACAGCCCCTCGACCAGCACGGTGAACCACACCTCCAGGCCCTTGCGCACGAAACTCCTTCCCTGCCACAGGAAAAGGTTGCGCGCGACCTGCTGGCTGATGGTGCTGGCGCCGCGCAGGCGTCCGCCGTCGAGATGCCGTTCGACCGCTGCCAGGATCTCGGCAGTGTCGAAGCCCCAGTGCTGCGGGAAACGCTGATCCTCGGCGGCAACCACCGCCAGCGCCATCGCCGGCGCGATCGCCTCGATGTCGACCCATTCATGCTGTTGCGCGGCCCCTTCCTGCAGTGCCCGCTGCAACATCACCATCGAGTACGGCGGTTCGAACCAGCGTATGAGGCCGACGAGCGCAACCGAGACGGCCACCAGGACCAGCGATCCAAGCAACAGCCATCGGCGCAGCCAGAACCAGGCGCCACGCCGACCTGGCGCACGTTTCGACCGTCCCGACGATGACCGCCGGGACGCGCTCACAGGCTGAGCCGCTCCCAGGCCCAGTACAACCCGACGGCGGCGATCAACAGCGAGCCCGGCACGACGACGAAGCGGCGGTACCACGGCCGGTTGCCGAACCAGAACCCGAGCGCCAGGTAGGCCGCGGCGATCACCGCCAGCTGGCCCAGCTCCACGCCGACGTTGAACGCGATCAGTGCCGTCGCGAACGCGTTGTCCGGCATGCCGAAATCGGCCAGCATGCTGGCGAATCCCAGGCCGTGCAGCAGACCGAAGGCGAACACCAGCAGCAGGCGACTGCGTTGCAGTTGACGGTGCCAGACGTTCTCGACGCCGACGTAGGCGATCGACAGCGCAATCAACGGCTCGACCACGCGCGCCGGTAACGTGAACACCCCGGTCATCGCCAGCGCCAGCGTGATCGAGTGCGCGACCGTGAACATGGTCACCTGCCACAGCAGCGGCCGCATCCGGGTGCTGAACAGGAACAGGCCGACGACGAACAGGATGTGGTCGAGACCGCGCGGGATGATGTGGTCGAATCCCGCCGCCGTGTACTCGGCGACGACCTGTCCCAGGGACGGCTCGGTGAACACCTCCGTCAGCGAGAACGGTTCACTGAGGCTGTCGTCGCGGATCCACTGCCAGGCCGACCAGTGCCACTGCTCGGCCAGGGAGTCGACCTGACGCACGCGCACCGCGTTATCGCCAAACGCCGCGGGGTAATACCAGGCGAGACTGCGGGTGTCCCGCGGAATATCCCCCTCGAGCACGACCAGGCTGATCCGTGGCACCTTGGTATAGCCCGGCACCGGGATATCGACCGTTGTGATCTCCGCGGTGGCCCGCTCACCGTCGAGCAGGATCTCGACCGACTCCAGCAGCTGCCGCCGAAAAGGCGCGAACTCGCGCGCCAGTTCCGGGGCCTCCATTTCGCGCAGGCGATCGTACTCCTCGGCGGTCGGCGCCTGCGTCGTATCGGTGTAGCGCGCGTTGATGCCGGTCAGCAGGGCCTCGATGCTGGCCCGCAGCTCGACCCGGAAACGCCCCTCGCTGAACACGCTGATCTCGACCAGCGCCGGCTTGACGATATCGGCCGACGCGGGCGCGCAGCAAAACAGGAAAAGCAGGGCCAGCCAAAGGCTACGGGGAATAATCATCGGAAAGCGGCGTCTTTTGGGCATCGGCAGGTTAGGACGGCGGACCGGACGCATTATTCGCATCCGGGCGCCGATTGGCCAATCCGACTAGAGGGCTCCGAATCGCGTTGCTACACTCGAGCCGTCCGTGACCCCTGGTCCGGAGCACGCAGAAGAGCTTTCGACAAGCCCCGGTGCCCGGCACCTGCCATCCCAATCCAGAACACAAGTGAGACCAGCTCCATGCCTAAACTAGACAGACGCGACTTTCTGAAGGCCCTGGGAATCGGGGCCGCCGCCACGGCCGCACCGGTCCTGTCGAGCAAGGCCCTCAGCGGCACACGGATGCCCGACGGGTTCTACGACCTGCCGATGAAGGGCAACGTTCGCCTGCTCCACATCACCGACGTCCACGGGCAGTTGTTGCCGGTCTATTTTCGCGAGCCCAACGTCAACCTCGGCGTTGGCGACGCCTTTGGCCGCCCGCCGCACGTGGTCGGCAAGAAGCTGCTGACCGCGATGGGCCTGCAACCAAACACCCCGGAATCCTATGCCTACAGCTACCTGGATTTCGACGCGGCGGCACTCAAGTACGGCCGCACCGGCGGTTTTGCCCACCTGAAGACCCTGCTCGACAGGCTGCGCGAGCAGGCTGGCGGACGCGACAACACCTTGACGATCGACGGCGGTGACCTGTGGCAGGGCTCGGGCACCTCGCTGTGGACCCGCGGCGTCGACATGGTCGAGGCATCGAACATCCTCGGCCTTGACGTCATGGTCGGTCACTGGGAGTTCACCTACCGCGAAGACGAAGTGCTCTCGAACGTAACCCTGTTCAAGGGCGATTTCATCGGCCAGAACGTGCGCGTCAAGCCGGACTCGCTGTTCAGTGACGAGTACCCGGCGCTGGTTGAAAAGTACGACGGCCGCGGCCTGTTCGACGAGGATACCGGTCACGCCTTCCAGCCCTACGTGATCAAGGAGATCAACGGTGCGCGTATCGCCATCGTCGGCCAGGCCTTCCCGCGGACGGCGAACGCCAACCCCCAGGAATTCTTCCCGGACTGGTCATTCGGCCTGCGCGAGGACGACATGGCGGCGCTGGTCGAGCAGATCCGCGCGGAGGAGAATCCCGCCGCCGTCGTCCTGCTGTCGCACAACGGCATGGACGTCGACATCAAGATGGCCGAGCG
>JAGRGW010000190.1 GCA_020445315.1 Gammaproteobacteria bacterium | reverse complement strand
AGGTTGTCGGTGCCGCCCATGCTGAGGTTGTGGCACGAGTTGCACGAGATGAAACCGGATTTCGACAGGCGCGGATCGAAGTACAGTTTCTTGCCCAGCTCCGCCTGCGCCAGGTTGATCTCCTGCGCCGGCCGGATCGGCGTGATCGGTTCTTCGGCCAGTGCCGGGGCGCAGGCGATCGCCGCCGCGATGGCCGCAACAAACGGTTTCAGTGTCATTGGCATTCCTCTTTTTTGCGTGTGAACACGGTCCACCGGGACAGAGTTGGTGGGGTGTTTCAGGCTAGGAAATTCCCTCGTCTGTCGCGTTGACAGAACGCAATCCGTGGGCGGCGAAAGCGCCCCGTCCGTCCGCTTGATTGATGGCGATCAAGTGGTCTTTTGTTCGACGCGTGGAATCCGCCGCCGGGACGCCGGGGCGGGAATCTTGGCTTTCGCGGCGGCTAACGGCCGCGCGCCGGCGGGCTATTCTGCCTTGGCTTCGCGACTGAGCAGGTTGTGGACAGCGACACGTGGATCGAGTCCGCCGTACAGGACCTGGTAGGTCTGCTCGGTGATCGGCATCTCGACACCGAGCGCCAGTGCTTTGGCTCGCACCTCGCGCGCCGTCGACACGCCTTCGACCTCCTGGCCGATCTCTTTCCTGGCGGCGTCGATGTCGAGGCCGCGCGCCAGGGCCAGGCCCATGCGCCGGTTACGTGACTGGTTGTCGGTACAGGTCAGGGCGAGGTCACCAAGCCCGGCGAGGCCCATGAAGGTCTCCGGGCGTCCGCCCAGTGCCAGGCCGAGCAGCGTGATCTCGTGCAGGCCGCGCGTGATCAGCGCGGCTCGGGCATTGGCGCCGAAACCGAGCCCGTCGGAGATGCCGGCGGCGATCGCCATGACGTTCTTGCTGGCGCCACCGACCTGCACGCCGACGAGATCGTCGCTGGTGTAGGCGCGGAAGTTGTCGCCGTGCAGGTAACCGGCGATGCGCTCGGCGTGTTCGGTGCTGTCCGAGGCGACCGTGATCGCGGTCGGCAGTCCGCGCGCGACCTCACCGGCAAACGTGGGGCCGGACACGACGGCGAGCCCGCAGGCGGGCAGGATTTTTCCGGCGACGGTGCTGAGCAGTTCCTGGCTGCCGGGATCGAAGCCCTTGGTGGCCCAACTCAGCGAGTCGATGCCCGGACGAGTGGCGGCGATCTCGCGACAGACGGCGGCAAACGCGTGCGAGGGCACGACGACGAGGACCTCGTCGGCGGCATCGATACAGGCGGCCAGGTCGATACCGGGCTGCAGCCCGTCGGGCAGTGGGATGCCGGGCAGGTAGTGGCGGTTTTCCCGGTCACGCAACAGGGCGTCGATCTCGGCCGGGTCGTGGCCCCACAGGGCAACCCGGTTGCCGTTTCGGGCGAGCTGGATGGCGAGCGCGGTTCCCCAGGAACCGGCACCGAGTACCGCGATACGCGCGCCCGCCGTTGTCACCTTACTGAACGGTCGGGTTCTGCTCGCCCTGCTGCTGGGCGTTGGCCTGCATCTGCTGGGCGTACAGCGCCTCGAAGTTGACCGGCTGCAGCACGAACTGCGGGAAGCTGCCGCGGTTGACCAGGTCCGACACGGCCTCGCGCACGTACGGGAAAACGACGTTCGGTGCGGCGATGCCCATCAGCGCATCGAGTTCCTGCGGCTGGAAGCCCTGCACGGCGAACAGGCCGGCCTGCTGCACCTCGACCAGGAACACCGTCTTGTCGCCGTCCTTCGCCTCGACGGTCACCTTCATGACCAGTTCGTAGGTGTCTTCGGCGATCTTGTTGACCGTGTTGCCGAGACCGACGTTGATCTCGGGTTTCCACTGCTCTTTGAAGACCAGCGGCGAGTTGGGCGCCTCGAACGAGATGTCCTTGGTGTAGATACGTTGTATGGCAAATTGCCGCTGTTCTTCTTCGCTCACTGCCTTCTCCTGCTGAGCCGGGGTTACTTGCGCTTCACGGGCAGGTTGGCGCTTTCCCACGCCATCATGCCGCCGCGAAGGTTCTTGACGTTTTCGAAGCCGTGCTTGCGCAGCATGCTGCATGCCGAGCCGGAACGGGAACCGGAGCGACAGACGGCCACGATGGGTTTGCCCTTGTGCTTCTCCAGCTGCTTGAGATTGCCGCCGAGGCCGTTCAGCGGGATGTTCACCGCGTTGACGATGTGACCGTCTTTGAACTCGGCCATCGAGCGCACGTCGAGCACGACGGCGTCCTCGTGGTTGATCATCGCGGTGGCGGCCAGCGGGTCGACCGCGTTCTTGCCACCAGGATCCATGGCCAGGTTCCAGACCAGGGCGGTCAGCACGACCAGGAAGGCGCCGACCAGCAGCGCGTGATTACCGGCGAACTCGATGAGCTGTTCCATGGTTCCTCTTCACCGTGCCGCCACCGCCGGGTGGCCGCAACGACAAAAAACGGGAGGCGTTGGCCTGCCCGTTCTGCTGTTAGATCGTATCGCTGGCTCCGCCGGGCGGAGCGTTGCGCTCAGTGGTCGTGGGTGCAGAACACTTCGCGCATCATGCAGATCAGCTTCAGGGTGCGGTTGTCGCTGACGCGATAGAACACCCGGTTGGCGTCTTTGCGGGAGGTGAGGATACCTTTATCGCGCAGGATCGCAAGATGTTGGGAGATATTGCTCTGGGATGTGCCGACCTGGTCGACGATATCCTGTACGCTGACTTCCTCGCCGCCGAGGGTGCACAGGATCTTCAGTCGCAACGGATGCGACATGGCCTTCAGTGACCGCGACGCGCGGTCGATGTCCTCGTCGCCCTCCAGCAGGGAGAGCCCGTTATCGAATTCGTCGTGCATGGAAACCACTGACTTGTGCTGCAGATTCATTGTTTTCACTCCTCCAAATGGCCGGCTTTATGTCGCCGAACGGGCTATTCAATAGCCTCTAATCTAATAATAGTCCCACATTGGAGCAGGAATCAGGGAATAAATGCCAGCATTATTCTTCGATTCGAGACCAACATTCTTTTATGAGGGTGCCTCCGACGCCGCCCAAAGTGGCGCAAACAGCGTTAAAGTGTCAAAATATTCACCCTGTGCGGCGCCCGCCGGGCGACTTGATCCAGGTTTTATTCGATTACTTTTCAAGAGGTTATAGGCCGCTGACCCGACACCGGTCAGTTCAGGCACGCAAAACGGCCGATGAATGACAAGGTACGTCCCGCAGTTCTGCTGATTCTCGACGGCTGGGGCATGAGCGACAGCACGGACCACAACGCCATCCGCGCCGCCAACACGCCAAACTGGGACCGGATCTGGGCCAGTTACCCCCACACGGGTATCCGCACGTCCGGATCGGCGGTCGGTCTGCCCGGCGGCCAGATGGGCAACTCCGAGGTCGGTCACCTCAACCTCGGTGCCGGCCGCGTTGTCTACCAGGAATTCACCCGTATCAGCCGGTCGATCCGGACCGGGTCGTTTTTCGCCAACCGCACGCTGACCGATGCCGTCGACGTCGTCGCCGCCAGTGGCAGGGCCGTGCACATCCTCGGCCTGCTTTCGCCGGGTGGCGTGCACAGCCACGAAGACCACATCCACGCGATGCTCCGGCTGGCGGCCGATCGCGGTGTCGAGCGGATCTACGTGCACGCCTTTCTCGATGGCCGCGACATGCCGCCGAAGAGTGCCGAACCGTCGCTCAGGCGCATGGACGAGGTCTGCGCCGAGATCGGTAAGGGGCGTATCGCGACCATCATCGGCCGTTACTTCGCCATGGACCGCGACCATCGCTGGGACCGGATCAAGCTTGCCTATGAACTGATCGCCGACGGCGCCGCGCCCAACCGGGCCGATGACGCTGTGCACGCGCTGCGCGACGCCTACGAGCGTGGCGAAACCGACGAATTCGTCCAGGCCACGGGCATCGGCGAACCGGTGACCGTCGACGACGGCGACCTGATCGTCAACATGAACTACCGCTCCGACCGCGCGCGGCAAATCACCCGCGCCTTCATCGAACAGGACTTCGACGGCTTCGAGCGCGCGCGCGTGCCGCACTTGTCGGCGTTCGTCTCGCTGACCGAGTACAGCAAGGATTTCGATATCCCGGTGGCCTACCCGCCGGAGCGGCTGGAAAACACCTTTGGTGAATACATCGCCAACCTCGGCCTGCACCAGCTGCGCATCGCCGAGACCGAGAAGTATGCCCACGTGACGTTCTTCTTCAACGGCGGTATCGAGGCACCGAACGAGGGTGAGGAGCGTATCCTGGTGCCATCGCCGAAAGTGGCGACCTACGACCTGCAACCGGAGATGAGCGCGCGCGAGGTCACCGACAGGCTGGTCGAGGCGATCGACAGCGGACGCTTCGATGCCGTGATCTGCAACTACGCGAACGGCGATATGGTCGGCCATACCGGCAACTACGATGCCGCGGTGCAGGCGATCGAGGTGCTCGACGAGTGCATCGGGCGGGTCGTAGACGCTACCGTTGCCGCCGGTGGTGAACTGCTGATCACGGCCGACCACGGCAATGCGGAGCAGATGGTCGACCCGGTCGCCGATCAGCCGCACACCGCGCATACGCTGAACCCCGTGCCGCTGATCTACGTCGGCCGCGGCGCGCCGGCGCTGAAGGAAAACGGGGCCCTGTGCGACATCGCACCGACGCTGCTGCAGATCATGGGCCTGCCGCAGCCGGCGGCGATGACCGGGCGCTCGCTGTTGGCGACGGCCAACGAAGACGCCGCCTGAGCGTGCAGGTTACGAGCCGGCGCCGCACGACGCCCTTTGCGTGCGTCGTTGCGGTCGTCCTGCTCCTTTCAGCGCCGGTCATTGCCACCGACGCCACCCCCAGCCAGCAACAGCTTGATGCCCTGCGCACCCGTATCGATGACGTGCGCAGCGCCATGGCAGCGAAGGCCGGCGAGAAATCGGCGCTGGAAAGGAAACTGCAGCAGACCGAGGAGCGCGTCGGGCAGGCCGCCCAGCAGCTGCGCGACACCGACAACCGGCTCACCGACCAGCGTGATCGTCTTGACGCCTTGCGTGCCGGGCAGGCGCGCCTGGAGGAATCGCTGCAAACCCAGCGTGATGCCCTGGCGCGGCAGGTCCGCGCCGCTTACGCCATGGGTCGCCAGGAACGACTCAAACTGCTGCTGAACCAGCAGCAGCCCGAAGTCGTCAGCCGCATGATGGCCTACTACGACTACCTCGGTCGCGCCCGGGCCGCCAGGATGGCGGCAATTCGGGTCGACATCGACCGCCTGCGTGACACCACCGAGGCCATATTGCGCGAGGAGTCCGAACTCGCCCGCCTGCGCGCGCGGCAGCAGGACGAACTGGCCGAGCTGCAGGCATCGCAGGGTGCGCGGCGGGACGTGTTGGCTCGCCTGAACCGCGAGATCGCCGATCAGGGCCAGGCGCTGGAGCGCCTGCAGGCCGATGCGCGCGAGCTGACCGCGCTGCTGGAGGGACTGGAAAAGGCGCTGGCGGAGATCCCGGTACCGACCACCGAGCAGGTCCGCTTCGACCAGCGTCGCGGCCGCCTGCCCTGGCCGGCGGGCGGCGCCATCAGCCATGCGTTCGGCTCACCCCGCCTCGGAAGCCTGGTCTGGGACGGTGTTATCATCGCGGCGCAAGAGGGGAACGAGGTTCGTGCGGTGCATCATGGCCGCGTCGCCTATGCCGACTGGCTGCGCGGATTCGGCCTGATGATAATCGTCGACCACGGCGACGGCTACATGACCCTGTACGGACACAACCAGAGCCTGTTCAAGGAACTCGGTGACTGGGTCGATGAAGACGAACCGATCGCGCTGGTCGGTAACAGTGGCGGTCGTGAACAGTCGGGTGTCTACTTCGGCATCCGCTACCAGGGCCGCGCGGTCAACCCGGCGCGCTGGTGCCGCCGGGCCACCAACGGCAGGGTTGGTTAGTGTGGCGGGCATGCTAACGTTGCGCCGGTAACAGCGTTTTTTGTGCGCGGCGCGGTCGCCTGGCCGGCGCCGGTTTTCGAGGTAGCTATGAAAGACAGGTTTTTCCGGGTGCGTCTGCTGGCGCCGGTCGTTGCGGCCGCTCTCGTGCTGGCGCAATCCCCCGTCGTAGCCGACACCGACAACGGCAACGACAAACTGCCGCTCGAAGAACTGCGCGTGTTCGCCGAGGTGTTCGGGCGCATCAAGAAAGATTATGTCGAACCCGTCGACGACCGCGAGCTGTTGAACTACGCGATCGAGGGCATGCTAAGCGGTCTCGACCCGCATTCGGCCTACCTCAACGAGGAGGACTACAAGGACATCCGCGTCGGCACCAGCGGCGAGTTCGGGGGTCTCGGTATCGAAGTCGGCATGGAGAACGGCTTCGTCAAGGTCATCTCGCCGATCGACGACACCCCGGCCAAGCGTGCCGGCGTGCGGTCGGGCGACGTCATCATCCGGCTCGACGGCAAGCCTATCAAGGGCATGTCACTGGACGACGCGGTCAAGCTGATGCGCGGCAAGCCGGGAACCGATATCACGCTGACGATCGTGCGCGACGGTGTCGACAAGCCGCTGGAGATCGTCGTCACCCGCGATGTCATCAAGACCGTCAGCGTCAAGCACAGGATGCTCGACCCCGGGTTTGGCTACGTGCGCTTGTCGCAGTTCCAGGCACGCACGCCGGAGGACATGCTGACCGGCATCGGTGCGATGAAGCGCCAGGCCGGTGGTTCGCTGAAGGGCCTGGTCATCGATCTGCGCGATAACCCGGGCGGCGTGCTGAACGCGGCCGTGGCCATCTCCGACGCCTTCCTGACGGCCGGCACGATCGTGTACACGGAGGGCCGCATCCGTGACTCTCAACTGCGCTTCAAGGCCGCGCCCGACGACGTGCTGGAAGGTGCACCGATCGTGGTCCTGGTCAACGGTGGCTCGGCCTCGGCTTCGGAGATCGTCGCCGGTGCGCTGCAGGATCACAAGCGCGCCGTGATCATGGGGCAGCAAACTTTTGGCAAGGGATCGGTGCAGACGATCGTGCCGGTCAACGACACGACCGCGGTCAAGCTGACCACGGCAAGGTATTTCACACCCAACGGCCGCTCGATACAGGCCGAGGGCATCGTGCCAGACATCGTGCTCCAGAACGTCCACCTGACCCGCGGAGAAGACGGGCCGGCGCGGATCAAGGAGTCCGACCTGGCGGGGCACCTTGCCAACCCGGAAGAGGCCGACGGTGAAGGCAGGCGCAAGGGTTCCGGGCGTGATGCCGGCAAAGACGATGGCGAGGCCGACGACTACGCGCTGAACGAGGCCCTGAACCTGCTCAAGGGGCTGGCCATACTGCGTCCCGGCATGGCCTGACCCTATGTTCCGGCTCGTCCTGCTGCTATGGAGTCTGTGCTTCGTACCGGCAACGGCGGCCGAGCCGGTCGCGCGCATCGCGATCATCATCGACGATCTCGGTAACAACGAGGCCCTCGGGCACCAGGCCGTCGACCTCCCCGGTGCATTGACCTTCTCGATGCTGCCCCGGCGTCCGTACAGCAGCGCACTGGCGCAGCGCGTTCACGCCAGCGGACGCGAGGTCATGCTGCACCTGCCGATGCAGGCCAGCGACGGGCGCGCGATGGGGCCCGGCGGGCTCGAAACCCACATGGACCGCAACAGCTTCGCCGACAGCGTGCGCGACAGTGTCGCCTCGGTGCCGCACCTGGCCGGGGTCAACAACCACATGGGCAGCCTGCTGACGCGCGAGCCGCGCGCGATGCGCTGGCTGATGCAGGACCTCGCCTGTATCGGCGGACTGTATTTCGTCGACAGCCGCACCGACGTGCGCACCGTGGCCCGGCGCGAGGCCAGGCTGGCCGGTCTCGCCAATGCCCGCCGCGACGTGTTCCTCGACCACGTCATCGAACCCCAGGCGATCAGCGCGCAGTTCGAGCGCCTGCTGCGCCTGGCGCAACTGCGCGGTTCGGCGATCGGCATCGGCCACCCCTATCCCGAGACGCTGGCGTTACTGGCAGAACGGCTGCCGACGCTGGCCGATCAGCGTATCGAACTGGTCCCGGTCTCCCGGCTGGTGACAACCGACAGGAGTGAACAGCAATGGCACGCGTGCTCATCCCCCTTGCCGACGGTTGCGAAGAACTCGAAGCCGTAACCGTCATCGACCTGCTGCGTCGTGCAGGAATCGACGTCGTCACTGCCGGCCTGAAGGAAGGGCCGGTCACCGCCAGCCGCGGCGTGGTGCTGCTGCCCGATCGCACGCTCGACGAGGTCCTCGGCGACAGCTTCGACATGATCGTGCTGCCGGGTGGCCTGCCCGGTGCCGATCACCTCGACAACGACCCGCGCATCCACCACCTGTTGCAACAGATGGCCGAGCAGGACAAGTACACCGCGGCGATCTGCGCCGCACCGAAGGTGTTGCTCAATGCCGGCCTGCTCGACAACCGCAAGGCCACGGCGTACCCGGGCGTCATCGATGGCCGCATCGCCGCCGAATCGTTGTTGCTGGACCAGGCGGTAGTCAGTGACGGCCGCGTCATCACGTCGCGTGGTCCGGGCACGGCGATGGATTTTGCGCTATCGCTTATAGAACACCTGCTTGGTGCCGATAAGCGTCAAGAAGTCGAAGCGCCGCTGGTCCGTGCGCAAGGATAGGAACCCATGTCGCCCAGATACGGCAAACTGCTGCTGATCGTCCTGGTGCCCGCGCTGTTGTACGGCGCGGTCAAGGGAATCATGTATTACAACGCCCGGAACGCGATCGACCGGCTGGTCGACGCGGCGGCCGGACAGGCGGAGATCACCTACGCCGGCATCGAGACCGAGGTGCTGAAGGCCGTGGCCGTCAACGGCATCTCGGTCAAACCGTCCGGTGTCGATGCTGAAATCACGATCGACCGGGTGCGCCTGTCCAGCGACGACCCGATGTTCTTCATCTTCAGCAGCGATTGGAAGCCCGGTGAGGGCGCACCACCCAGCAGCCTCGGTTTCGAGCTCAGTGGGCTCAGTGTGCCGGTCGATGTTGCGCTGATGAACGCGCAGATGGCGATGTCCGGAACCGCGGTCGAACCGGCGGGACAGCCGTGCGAGAACGGCCTGCAGATCGAGCCCCCGCTGCTGAGGGCGATGGGTTTCGAGCGCATGAGCATCGATGCCGACGGCAACTACCGCATCGACAGCACGCAGAAGACGCTCGACGTCGGCATGTTCGTCGACGTGCGTGACGTGCAGTCGCTGCGTTTCGACGCGACCCTGAATGACGTCGATCCCGAGGTGCTGGAGCAGGGGGGTGCCCCCGACCTGAAGCTGGCACGCATGGAGATGGCGGTCAGGGTCTCACCGGAGTTCGGGCGCCAGGCGCTGAAGGCCTGTGCGATCGGCACCGAACTGACGCTCGACCAGTGGAGCGAGCGCCTCGCGGAACAGGCGATCGGCAACTTCGAACTGGCCGGCTTGTCGCTCGGCCCAGGCCTCAGCGGTGCGGTGCGCAGTTTCTACCGTGACTGGGGGCAACTGGAGATCATTGCCGCGCCCAGCGAGCCGATCGGCATGCTGAGCATGATGTTCCTGCCGCCCGACCAGTTGATCGACGCCATGTCCCTGCGGTTCAGGCTCAATGACCAGCTGATCACCGACACCAGCTTTACGCTGACGCGGCCGGACGCCAACGCGCTGGCGGCGTTACTCGGCCAACAGCAGCCGCAGGTCGAGCAGGAGCAGGCCAAACCGACGCGTCCGCCGCGCATCGTCGTGCGCCGCGACTACGAGAAGATCCCGGTCGGCAGCATAAACCGGTACATCAATCACCGGGTGCGGATCACGCCACGTGGTCTGCCCGAGCGCGAAGGCGTGCTGAAGGGTATCGACAATGGCATCGCCGAGGTCGAACAGACGGTGCACGGCGGCAAGTACACCGCGTACGTTCCGGTTGCCGACATTGCCTCGGTCGAGGCGCTGGTGCAGCGCGAGGTGTCGCGAAAGCCCTGAGGGCGCTGGATGCCGCCTTTGCCGGCGGCGTCAGAACGTCAGCATCGCCTTGAAAACTCTCGAAAGCGGGTGCTATCGACCCATGTGGCGGTCGTAGGCCCGCGACACCCTGTCGATCAGTCCCGGATCACTTGCGGTATTGCCCGAGGTGTCGAACTGAACGCGAATGCTGCCGTCGGCCTGGGTCCGGATGTCTGCGCTGACGTTGATGACGCCCTTTGATCCGCGAATCGAGCCACTGCCGCGATCTTCATGCGAGACGTTGACGCCCTGGTCGTCGAACGCGGCAATCACGGCGTTCCAGGATCGGTCGAACTTGCTGACCGGCGTCGTGCTGTAGGTGCCGGGGGCCACCTGGTAGTAGGTGCAGCCTGCCAGTGGAAACATGCCGATCGACAGCAGCAGGAGCGCCGGGCCGACGCGCCGGCACGACCGGCAGCGGTCAACACCTTTCAATAAAGAAAAAGGATATGGGTGGTCAGGTTGATGGTCCATTCTTTGCTCACTTGTTTGTCTCGATGATCAAGCTTCAACGTAGCGATGGTCGGAAGTTGATGCTGAGGTTGACGTAAGGACTGCGGCCGATGTCGAACTCGGGCAGATCGAGGTTGCCTTCGGTGACGTGCAGGCCGCGCAGGCCACCGATGCCGGCCTCCGCGCCGACCCAGAAGTTGCCATGAACCCGCCGCTCGGCCGAAAACCCGAAATCCCAGCTGTCGAGCGTGAAAGACACGCGGCTGGAGCCGGGGCGTAGCGACCAGGACGCGCCCGATGGCGTGGCACCGACACGCAGCAGCGTATCGGTATCCGGCGCGTAAACCACGGCCGGCCACGGCATCACCGCGCTCAAGGTCCAGCGTTCATCGATTTCCCACGACGCACCGAGGTAGGGCAGGTAAACATCGTCTCCCGGCCCGACGTCGAAATAGAAACCGAGCCCCCACCACAGGTCATCACGCATCACGTAGCGGCCGAACACGCCGCCCAGGGTTTCCCAGCTCCAGTCTGCCCCGGCCAGGTCGGCCTTGTGACCGAGCGGCATGATGAACGCACCCGTCTGCCAGCGGTCGTTGACCTGGCGGAACCAGCCCATCGGCAGACCCACGGTCACGACATCGAACGAGTCGAACCCCGACTCGCGCGATTCGAACTCGGTCCAGCTCAGCCATTCGCCGATGAACAGGGCATCCCGGGGTGTGACGAGAAACGGCACGACGGCCGCCTGGGATATGGCATTCTGGTTGTATGTCACGACCCGGCCATCGGCAAGACGGACCTCGGTGTCGCCGTAATGGCTGGCGCTGGCAAAAGCGAGCGGCGGGAACGGCGCATTGGACGACGAGCGTGTGAAAACGATCTCGCTGTCGGCGAAACTGCGGATCCAGTCATCGACGAAGCCCTGTGCCTGCAGCACGCTCGCGTTGCCGCTCGCACCCGCCGCGAGGATGCAGGCAGCCAGGCGGACGTTCGGGCCCGCATAGGACACGCCGGTACCGCCCTGCTGCCGTCAGTTGTCTGGATCGATGAAGCTCGCCGCGACGGGCGACCAGCGCCGGTCGGGATCGTAGGCGGTCACCGCCGATGCGTAGGCAGCGCCGTCCGGGCCGAGGTCGGCCTCGTACAGCACGCCGTTACGACCCAGCAGGAACGACATCACGCCGGTGTCGCCGTAGTCCGCCGGCCATGCCACCAGCGCGAACCCGTTGACCATGTTGCCCTGGTCGACGTAATCGAGCGCCCCGCCCGGCGCGTTGTCACCCTGGCGGGTCAGGATGCGATACCGGTAGCCATGGTAATCGTCGCCGGGATTGTGCGACGCCAGCAGCGGGCCGAGCGGGCTCTGCGGTTCCCCGGCCGCGCTGTCCCAGTACAGTCCGTCGCGCGTGCCTTCACGGCTGATGAAGCGCTGTGCGTACTCCAGGACGCCGTCGCCGTCATGGTCTTGGCCGGCATACTCGAACTGTGCATCGACGTAGGCGAGTGCGGCCTGCATCGCGGCCAGTTCGTTCCGCCCGATGCGTCGCAGCCGAATCTGGTCTTTGCCGGCCTCGCTGTCAAAGCGCCAGCCCTCGACCTCGCGCACGATGGGTACCGGGAAGGTCCAGCCGTGGCTGCCGACCGACAGCAGCCGCGTCTTGTCGTCGACCGACTGCAGCGTGTTGAACCGTGCCCAGCCGTCGAGGAAGCGATCGACCTTTTCCTCTGTCACGGCCCCTGGCGGGAGAATCTGGCCATACCCGCTGCCGAAGATGCCGGTCAGTGCCGCCTTGTCATCCCGGGCTATCGCGATGACGAGGCTGTTCGCCGCCTGCTCGGCGGTGTCGAAGTGGCGCTGCGAATCCTGTGCGAGTGTCGCCGCCGAGGGACCCATGGCAAACAATGCCACGCAAAGCTGTAAGTATCCGCGTTTCATCTGCAAGCTCCTCAGCGTCTGCCGCCCAAACCACCACCGCCCACACGGCCGCCGCCACCACCGAACCCGCCGCCGGAACGACCGCCGCTGAATCCGCCACCGGCGCGCCCTCCGCCACCGAGCGAGCGGTTACTCATGCCGCCACGCTGCTCGGCGGCGCGGCCGCCTTTGCGATCGCCAATGCCGCTCAGCGCGCTGTCTTTCCGTTCCGCCCGCTGTGTGCCGCGGTCGCGCCTGTCGGCGACTTTCGAAGCCGCTGCCGCGTCCTGTCGCTGCGGGCGCGAGATCGAATCGCGATTGACATCCTTGACCTTGTCGCGCACCTGCTGACCACCGGACCCCGCCAGCTTGCCGCGTTCGGCCGCCGGATCGATGCCTTTCTTCTCCAACGCGGCGCGGGCCTTGTCGCGCTCGGCGTCCCGACCGCGGAACTCCTCCCGCTTGTTGGCGCCGTCCAGCTTCTGGCCGTATTTCTCCCGGCTCTTGGCGTCGGCGTAGCCCCTGCCCTTGCGGTTGACCGAGTTGTGCTTCCACGACACCGAGTTGCTGTTGACGTCGAGCCGCTTGTTGATGTTGATATTGTTGTATCGGTTCACGTTGATGTTCACGTCGTGGCGATACCAGTCGAAACCGCCCCAGATCGAGTTGGTGATCGCGATCCCGATACCGAAGCCGATACCGCTGACGATGCCGGCGGTGAAGCCGTAGCCGGGCGGTGGCGGCCAGTAGAACGGTGGGTAGGCCGGCCACCACCAGGTGCCGTACACGATCGTCGGGTTGTAGGTCGGTACGTAGATGACCTGCGGGTCGGCCGGCTCGATCTTGATGATCGTCTGGCTCGACGCCTCCTCGACGATGACCTTCTGCTGCTCGCTGTTCTCGAGATTGCCTTCGTCCTTGGCCTTCTTGCGCAGGCCCTGGACGGTATCCATGACCTTGTCGGGCTCGGCCAGGAAGGCATCACCCATCTGCGCCACCCAGTCGGGTTTGTCACCCATCATCGCGAGTGCCTGCGGAAACGCCACCAGCGATGCAACGCTGGGGTCCCACGGCTTGTCCTGTACCGCCTCGACGGCAGCGTCGCCCTTGGTCTCGCTGTTCTGCTTCGACCAGCTCGCGGCCTCGGCGACCTGGTCCGGGTAGGTCGATGCCATCAGGATCTGCGACAGCAGGGCGTCCGGGTAGAGGGCGACAGGCGCCATGACCTGGTCGAGTTCCTCCTGGCTGAAAGTCTTGTCCTCGGCAATCACCGGCTGCAGCGGTGACAAGGCGATGACGAGTGCCAGCAACAGCAGGGCGGCGGGGTTTCGCTTTCGCATAATGATCGTACCTGTCAGGGGTGTACGGTTCGTTTGGACGCTGCGGGCAGCTGGCGCGCGCGGGTGCACTCGGCTACGGGACACGGCATCATTGTTGTGCGCGGCGACCGGAAGGCCAATTTTGGGGCCGTCGGTACCGTATTTTTGGGTAAATATATCCCATTGACCGTCTGGCACAAGGTGATCGACTCCAGAAAACGGGTCGATTCCAGGCCAAAACGATTGTTAGAAGGACTGCCCCAGTGAGCAACCGTACGACCCATCTCGACGACCGGCTGCACCGCTACCTGGTCGACCACTCGGTGCGCGAGCCCGACCTGCTGCGACGACTGCGCGAGGTCACCGCGCAACAGGAATTCGGCAACATGCAGATCGCACCGGAGCAGGGACAGTTCATGGCCCTGTTGGTCGAGCTGACCGGTGCGCGCCGCATTGTCGAGATCGGTACATTCACCGGATACAGTGCACTGTGCATGGCCCAGGCAATGCCGGAGTACGGTCGCCTGCTGTGCTGCGATGTCAGTACCGAGTGGACCGATATCGCGCGCCCGTTCTGGCGCGAGGCCGGGGTCGACGAACGCATCGAGCTGCGCATCGCGCCGGCACTGGAGACTCTCGACGGGCTATTGGCCAATGGAGGGGCCGGCAGCTTCGACATGGCCTTCATCGACGCCGACAAGACCAACTATGCGAACTACTACGATCGCTGCCTGCAACTGGTGCGGCGCGGTGGCCTGATCCTGTTCGACAACACCCTGTGGGGCGGCGCCGTCGCAGATCCGCAGAAGCAGGACGACGACACCCGCGCGCTGCGCGAACTCAACGACCGCCTGCTGGCGGATCGGCGCATCAGCCTGAGCCTGGTACCGATCGGTGACGGCCTGAGCCTGGCGCGGGTGCGATGAGACTGTCCAGCGGGGAAATTGACACAATCCTACGGGCCTGCCCCGGCGCGACTCACCACATCAGGTCGTCGGGTACCTGGAACGCTGCATAGGGGTCGTCCGCGGCCGGCTTGTCGTCTTCGGGCAGGTCGATGACCAGGCTCGGGTTGCGCTGGCGGATCTTCTCGGCGATATCTTTCGGCACCAGTTCGAACAGGCCGTTGTCGTTGACGATGACCAGCTTGCCCGACGCGATCAGCTCGTGGGTCTTGTCGTCGACGTAGATGCGTTTGACCTTGCCCTTGTTCTCGAAGTGGAACGGGCGATCGTCTTCGCTTTGCTTGCGCGGATGGCGATGCCGGCTGACGAGCTGGCGAACCTGGGCGTTGACCTCGCGCTGGCGCCGGACCTCGTTGCGCTGCTCGTTCAGTTCGCGGTCGCGCGCGGCCTTCTCGGCGCGCTCCTGCTGGACCTTCGGGTCCACCTTGGGGCTCGCCGCCTTCTTTTTCTTGCTGACCTTTGGCTGCCGGTTCTGCTGCTTTTTCTGCTTGTTGGCCTTGTCGACCTGCTGTTTGTCGACCAGGCCGGCCTTCAACAGCTCGTCCTGAAGAGAATTACCCACGCCGTACTTCCTGCCTGAATTCGCCCGTGTT
>JAGRGW010000018.1 GCA_020445315.1 Gammaproteobacteria bacterium | reverse complement strand
GTCGTCTTGCCCGAACCGGTCGGCCCGGTGACCAGGATGATGCCGTGCGAGGCCTCGGTCATCTCCCTCCACAGCCTGGCGTCGCGCCTACCGAAACCGAGCTGCTCCGGGTCACGCACCAGCACCTGGGGATCGAAGATGCGCATGACCAGCTTCTCGCCGAACGCCGTCGGCATCGTCGACAGGCGCAGCTCGATCTCGTTGCCCTGTGGTGTCTTCGACTTCACGCGGCCATCCTGCGGGCGCCGTTTCTCGACCACGTCCATGCGTCCCAGCGCCTTGATCCGGCTGGTGACCGCCCCCAGGATCGTCGTCGGAATCTGGTAGACGGTGTGCAATACACCGTCGATGCGGAAGCGCACGTTGCCGTTGCCGCGGCGCGGTTCCAGGTGGATATCGCTGGCACGCTGGTCAAAGGCGTACTGCAACAGCCAGTCGACGATCGTGACAACATGGCGATCGTTGGCATCCAGCTTGCCCGAGCGTCCCAGCTGGACCAGCGCCTCCAGATTGTTGATACCGAGCGGGTCGCCTCCGGCCACCTGCGCCGCCTTGCGGATCGACTGGCTGACGCCGAACAGTTCGTCCTGGTAGCGCGCGATATCGGTCGGCAGCGAAATGACCCGCCGCACCTCGCGCTTGAGGACGTGGGACATCTCGTCTTCCCAGCGCCGCTCGTAGGGCTCTGCCGTGGCAAAGGTCACCGACTGGTCATCGACGGCGACCGGCAGGATGCCGTAGCGGGCCGTATAGCTGCGCGAGACCTCGCGCGTCACCCGGTCGACATCCAGCTTCAACGGGTCGATGGCGAAATACGGCAGGCCGACGTGGCCGGCTAGCCACTGCGTCATCGTCGCCAGGTCGAGCGGTGCACCATTCGGCTGCGGCAACTGGCGTTGCGCCAGCCAGACCAGCGGGTGCGTGGCCAGCGACTGCAGCCTGGAGCCGTCGACCGCCGGTGCCTGGTCGGCCGCCAGCAGCCCGTCGCGGACCAGCAGCGGGACGACCTCTGCCAGTGTCAGCCGGTGCTCGGGAACGCCCGACTCGGCGGAGCCTGTCGGCGCGCCCGTCATCCCGTTCGGAACCCGGACACGGCCTGGTCTGGCAGGTCCTCGACCTGGACCGCATCGACCTTGGCCAGCTCCGGCCCCTGGTGCAGCCAGGTCTCGAGGCGGTCGAGCGCGTCGGCATCGCCGCAGGCAACGACCTCGACACTGCCATCGGCGCGGTTAAGGGCATGTCCACTCAATCCCAGCGCCAGCGCCGTATCGCGCGTCGACGCGCGGAACCAGACCCCCTGGACCCGGCCGTTGACGACGAAGCGTTTACAGCTCATTCACTCGAACTCCACCGATACCGTCTCGCCGACTCGCAGGCCCGGCGCCTGTCCGGGATCGACGTCTACCTGTAGAGCGTAGCGCAAGCGACCATCGTTGGTCGGTAACGGTTCCAGGCCGACGTGGGTGACGCGACCGTCGAACCGTTCGCCACGGACAATCAGCCGTACGATCTGTCCGGGAGTCAGCCGTGCGGCCGACGCCGCGTCGACTTCTGCGCTTACCGCCAGGTTGCTGTCCGCCAGCGCGACCAGCGGCTGCACCTGCAACTCGCTGTTCACGGTCTGCCCGGGGACCGCGCTGACGTGCAGGACGACGCCGTCGAATGGCGCCCTGATACGGCTGCGCTCCAGGTCCAGCCGGGCGTCGACCAAGCGCGCGCTGGCCAGGGCCAGGCGCGCGCGCGCCCCGTCCAGCGCAATCATCGCCTGGTTGCGTTCGAAGTCCGACAATACCGTGCGATCGTAGAGTTCCGCCGCGCGCTCATCTTCGCGCTCGGCCTCGGCCACCAGGCCCTTGGCGTGACGGTGCTCGGCCAGCCAACGCTGTACCTGGCTGCCAAACCCGCGGTCATCCAGTTCGACCAGGGTATCGCCCTTGCCGACGCGCTGCCCCGGCCTCACATGCACCTGGCTGACGATGCCGGAGACCAGCATGCCGAGTTCCACCCGCTGCGACCAGGTCACGACCCCGTCGACCACCTGTTGCGCCAGCACGTTGCCGGCAAGTGCCCAGACACACAGGCAGGCGACCGAAACGAACCCCTTACCCATCATCGCTCCTCCATCAACAGTCGCCCGGCCAGGGCCTTGATCCGCGCCTGCGCCATCTGCCAGTCGAACTGCGCGCGCGCTTCATCGAGCCTTAGCGCGGAGATCTCGGTCATGGCATCGCCGAGATCGGTTTTCACCTCGAGTTCGTACAACGCACGGCTGCGATCCAGATACAGTTCGCGATACTCACCGCGGACGCCGAGCCCTTTGAGCGTGACCCGTAGGTTGTCGAGCTGCAGCCAGGTTTCCAGCACCTGCTCGCGCAGCTTGTTGTCATGCATCGCCAGGCGTGCCTGGCTACCCTGCAGCCTGGCCCGGGCAGCGGCGACCGCCGCGTCGTCCGCACCCCCACTGAACAGCGGCACCTCGAGTACCAGCGCCGCCGTGAACGGGTGGGTCGAGTTGGTCTTGCGCTCGTAAGCCGCCGCTTCCACCTCGCCGCTGACGACCGGCCCGAAGCTGTTACGGGCCGCGCTGAGCTCCGCCCGTGCCGATTCCACATCGGCCTTCAGCGCCTTGCGCAGCGGGTTGTTCGCCAGCACGTCCTCCAGCAACAGCTCGAACTCGGGCACGGGCCGTGACAGGTCGGGCGGTGCCGGCGGCACGACCGTCGCCACCAGTTCGCCGGGGCGACCCATGGCGATCGCCAGCCGTGAGCGGGCCAGGCGCTGCATCGACTGGGTCTCCATACGCAGCCGCAAGGCCTGCTGGTAGGCTGCCTCCAGCTCGAGCAGGGCAACGTCCGAGATACGCTGCAGTTCGTGCCGGTCGCGCGCCCGGTCAGCATCGATGAAGGCCCCGGCCATGGCCTCGTTGTCGCGTGCGAACTGCAGATCGGCCAGCACGACGTCGAAAAAGCTGCGCATGATCTCGAGCCGGGCCGACTGTCGCGCGGACAGCTCACGCCACTCGCTGCCGTCGCCCGCCAGCCGCGCCGCCTCTTCCAACGCCTCGCTGTAACCGAAGTCGTACAGCCGTTTGCGCAGGGCGACGCGCGCACTGCTGTCGTTGCGGTCGCGGTTCAATGCCAATGAAGACGGCTCGATGACCTGCAGTCGGCCCTCGGCCGAGACCTGGAACCCGGTCAGCGACTGCGCCTCGGTCAATGACGCGGCCGAGGCGTCGCGTTCTGCTGCGGCCAAGCGCAAAGCCGGCAATTCAGGACTCGCCAGCGCCAGTGCATCGGCGAGTTGCAGTGGCTCGGGCAGCGGCGCCAGTTCCGACGCCATGGCGACACTGCCGGCAGCTGCCAACAGCAGGGCAATCCAGGGACGGCGCCTGCGCACCCCGGGCCCGGGAATGTGCGCGGCAGCATGGATGGACACCGAGGATTTGCCAAGTCGGGGACAATGCGGCGGTCGTTCGAGAAACAAAGCAGGCACGATGCAACGCAGACGAGTCCCCAAGCGCGCCGAAGCAGGGAAACCGCAGACCCGTTCGATGCTGCCGCGCAGGCTCGCGGTCACCGGGTGGCGCGCTTGTAACGGGTAAAGGTCTGCTCGCGGTAGGCGCCGTCGACGACGTAGCGCCCCAGCAGCAGGAATTCCTCCTTGTCGCGGGTGGCGCCGGTGAACCGGGCCTTCTGGATGTAGTTGCCGTCACTGTCGAAGAACGCGAACACTGGCGTGGCGCGAACCCGGAACTGGCGGAACGCGAAGTCCTTCATCGTCGTCGTTTCACCGTTGAAATCGGTGATCTCGATATCGCCCTCGATATCGACCGGAAAAATGCGGAAATGCTCGCGATAGAACGCCTGCACGTCGGGCTGGTTCAATACCGTTGTCTTCATACGGTGGCAGAAAGGGCATTCGTCCATCTCAAACATCAGCAGCACGCCCTGCTTGCCCTCCGCACGAACCGTGGCCAGTTCCTCGCGGAAATCACCGAACGTCTCGTGGAAGAAATACTCGGCCGGGTCACGCGGCGCATCGGCCGCGACAACCGGTACGATCAGACCCAGCCACAGCACCAAGCCAAGATACCGCGACATTATTGCTCTCCCCCTTGTGTCTCTTCGTATTGCGCAATGAACGACTCGATCCCGTCGGCGGTGACGCGACCGACCTGGCGCGCGACGATCTTACCCGCCGGCGTGACCAGGTAGGACGTGGGCAGCCCGTCGACCGGTCCGACCAGGCCGTTGCCGCTGGGCCGGCTTCCTGCCGGCAGGACTGGAAAAGACAGGAACTGCTGTTCGACGAAACTGCGCAGGTGCTGCTCGTCGATGTTCTCCATGTTGACGCCGAGCACCACGGCGCGGCCTTCGGCGTTGTTGTGGAAAACCTCGAGTTCCGGCAACTCCTCGAGGCAGGGGGGACACCAGGTCGCCCAGTAATTGACCAGCACCCAGCGACCGCGATAATCGACCAGGCGGTGTTCACGGCCGTCGAGATCACGCAGCTGAAACTGGTCCGGCGACGCGAAAACCGGGCCGGAGCCCCCCAAAACGAGAACTGACAGGCAAAAAAAAGTCGCCCTGACAGAAAACGGCGTACCGAGTCGTGACATCGTTCAAAGCCCCGAATAAAGTTCCATTTGCATAAAGTGTGACCGGGATCTGCCGACAATATCGGCGCCAATGCACGAAGTGAATGCCCAGCAACTCGATCGTCGGACCCGGACGGCTGCCAGCCGCCACCGGGTCACACCGCCCAATCGCGCCCTCCCCGGGGTCGCGTCGGGATTCTTTTGCGCCGAGTGTGCGACATGGTGACACCCGCTTCAAGTTTTCCCGACCCGGGGCTGTTCCCGCCACCAACGATCGCGGTCGCGCGCCACCCCGCGGTCATGCTGTCGCCGCGCCAACTGAAGAACTGGATCGGCGAACTGCCGCTGGCCAACCCGACCCGAGCCACCAACGAGGTGCTGCAACAACTGCGCCTGCTGGTCCGCGACCCTGACCCCGGCAAGCACTTCGGCACCCTGCTCGACCTGTTCGCACCGCCGCTGGAGGCGCTGCTGGAAACGGTCGAAGAGCGCCTCAACACCAACCCCGACAACGCCGTGCCCCTCGACCAGTTGGAGTTCCAGTTGATCGAGTGCCTGGCCGAACTCGCGGCCGGGTACATCCGCATCGCCAACGACCAGATCCTGCAGGGTAAACGACCGGCGATCGAAACGCTGTACCGGGCCATGAACGCGATGCAGCGCGCGCTGCATATCAAGCGGCTGCACTATCACCAGCGGACCACGACCTGCTGGGCGAACCAGCTGCGCATCTTTCTGCACGCGGAGAATCTCGGCATCGGCACCCAGGCGCTGAAACCACCCATCCGTCGAAAGGAAGAACCCGCGACAATCCGCGAGCTGTTTTTCAGCTCGCTGATGGTGTGCCTGACCGATCCCAACCACCGGCGCCCGGCCGAGATCCTGGACTGGACCCGGTGGAGCGCGGCGAATGCCGGGCTGTTGCAACTCTCGCTGCTGCCGCAGGGCGCTGGCGCCATCCCGCTCGACATCAGTGGCGAGATGGCACCGCTGTCCGCCGCGCGCCAGGCCAAACCCGGGCCGGACACGCGCTACCTCGATACCACCGCGTTCATGCAGGCCGCACGCGAAGCCGCACCCGGGCTGCACCGGGCCCTGAGCGAACTGGCCAAGGGGCGGCGCAAATCGGAGCAGCGCAAGAGCCCGCGCCAGGAACGGCAACAGCCCTACCGCATAGTGTTCGGCATGCGCGAAATGTACCAGCGCCTGAACGCACTGACGCGCGGACTGGACCAACCGGAACAGCAATACATGGCCGAAGCCGTGCAGGTCAACCAGTCGAAGGACGGGGCCGCTTTCGTGCTGCACGGGCAACCGGCGGCACCGCTGTCGGTGGGCGAACCGCTGCTGGCAGAGGCCGGCACGCACAACGCCCGCGGCGCGCCCGTGGGCTTCACCGCGATCGTGCAGCGCTTCCTCAGCACCGACGACGGTGGATTCGAGATCGGCGTGGAGAAAATGCGCGGTCGCCTGATCCCGGTGATGATCCAGAACAACACCGGCGAGCGCAGTCAACTCGACCCTCACGCCCTGCTGCAACAGGACACCGATACCGGCCGCTACCTGCTGCTGGCAGCACGTGGTTGGTTCCGGTCCGACGACCACATCAACGTCGAGGGACCGAGCGCCCGCTACCGGCTGCGCCTGGTCCGCATGGCCTCGGAGATGCTCCACACGACCCGGATCGAGGTCGAGATCGCCGACGACTGACCTGCCCGTGCGCGTGTCGGCGCCGCCCCCGACCTGGCGTCAGCGCGGTCGACTACGACGATTCGCGCGCGACCGGGTTACCCGGACGGATCGAGTGAGTCTGCGCGCGCTGCTGACGAAAAGTGGCCAGGGGAACGTCCAGCGCCCCGGCCAACCCGGCGTTGGCAGAAGCCAGCACGTCGGCCAGGGCCGTATTCTCGGGCCAGTCGGGGTCCGACGCTTCGGGCAGATTGAACTCGCGACTCCGGTACAGGGCGCCGAGCGTCGCATCGGACAGTTGGCGCGCCAGCGTCCAGCCACCGTCGCGCGTCATATGCACCCAGTGCAAGTGTCGCAGTTGCGTCAGCAGGTCCTCGAGCTGGGGTTCCATCCAGCGCCTGCTCGACGCCGCCAGCTGGGCCGTGGTCGGCGCCACGCCGCGTGCCGACGCCTCGTCGAGCGCAAGCAACACGGCTATCGCGTCACCCATACCGACACGGATGCGGCTCTGGTCCCTGGCGCCCCAGCGGTAGATGCTGAGGCAGTGTGTTACCTCGGCACCGAGCAGTACCACCACCCACGACAGGTACAACCAGACGAGAAAGATCGGGATCGTGGCCAAGGCACCGTAGATCGCCTCGTAGGTCGGGAACTGGGTGATGTAGAAACCGAATCCGCGTTTCGCCACCTCGAACAGCACGGCGGCAAACACGCCACCGGCCAGGGCGTGGGCGAAGCGGACGCGCCGGTTCGGTACCACCGCGTACATCATCGTGAATGCGACCGCCGATGCCACGACCGGCATCAGGCCGAGCACCCGTCGACCGAAACCGGTACTCGTGGCCTCCGACATGATGGGCAACGAAACAACGTACGAGGTAACGACAAAGCTGACACCGATCAGGATCGGCCCGAGCGAAAGCACGGCCCAGTAGATCAGGAACTTGCTGGCAAAACTGCGTTGCGTCTTGACTTCCCAGATCGCGTTCAGGGCACGATCGATGTTGGACATCATCAGTAACGCGACGACGACCAGGAAGGCGGCGCCGGTGCCGGTCAGCCGTGATGCCTTGGCACTGAACTCGGACAGGTATTGTTGCAGCACCTCGCTCGACGTTGGCACGAAGTTCTGGAACACGAAGTCCTGTACGGCCTGGTAGACGCGATCCGCAACCGGGAACGCCGAAAAGACCGCCAGCGTTACGGTCATCAGCGGCACCAGCGACAACAGCGTTGTATACGTCAGCGCGGCGGCATTCTGGGGGGCCTCGTGACGCTGGAAACGTGTCGCCACGAGACCAAGAAACCCGCGCAGGCAGGCCAGGCCGACACCGATTTGCTGCACCGACGGGATCATGCGCGCCTTCCGACAGGCAAGGGTTTAACATCAATTCACACTTACAGCATCGGTCACAAGCCGCTTATCCGCAAGATGTACCGGGAACTCACCCGCCTGCTGCCACTACTGGCGGTGCTGCTCACCGGCTGCCAGGCCACGGCCGTTATCAATGGCCTGACACCGACCAGCGGCTACACGCTGATCGAGGGCCATGGCTATGGCGACGACCCGCGCCAGCGCCTCGACATCTACCTGCCCGACAGGCCGAAACCGAACGCCCCGGTAGTCGTGTTCGTCTACGGCGGGGCCTGGACCAGCGGTGACCGGGGCAGTTACCGCTTCGTCGGCCAGGCCCTGAGCGAGCTGGGTTACGTCACGGTGATTCCCGACTACCGCCTGTTCCCGGCCGTCGCCTACCCCGACTTCGTCGACGACATCGCCCGGGCAATGGCGCAGCTGCCCGGCCACCTGGAAGCACACGGCTGCCGGGCGCCACTCGCCGTTGCCTTGGCCGGACACTCGGCCGGTGCCCACACGGCGGCGCTGCTGGCGACCGCGCCGGCTTACCGCGACCACCGACCCGACAACGTCGAACTGGTCGGGCTGATCGGCATCGCAGGCCCATACGACCTGCCGCTGGATGACCCGCTGGTGACCGGCAAGTTCGATCGGCGTCGCGACAACCGGTCCGTGAACCCGGTCGCGCTGGCCGGACCAGAGACACCGCCGACGCTGTTGCTACACGGCGCCGCTGATGTCACCGTGTCACCGAGACACACGCAGGCATTCGAGCAGGCACTGCTCGGACACGGCGTGGCGGTCGAGGCCGTGATCTACCCGGATGCCGGCCACCGCACGATCATCGGGGCACTGGCCGCACCGCTCCGATTCCTGCAGCCGACACGCGACGACATGGACCGCTTCCTCGGCGGCCTCGTCACCGGCACCGGCTGTGGCACGACACCCAATTAACCGGACGAGCGCTGACGAAAGCCACATCGGCCGCACCAGCACTGGTAAAATCGGGCGCCGAAAAACCTTTTGCACCGGTAACTGGACCCGATTCAAATGAGCGTCACCATCTACCACAACCCGCGATGCAGCAAGTCGCGGCAAACCCTGCAACTGCTCGAGGAGCAGTCCGTCACGCCGGATGTCGTCGAGTACCTGAAGACCCCGCCGGACGCCGCTACCCTCGGCAGCCTGCTGGACATGCTCGGCCTGCAGCCGCGCGAACTGATGCGCACCAAGGAGGCCGAGTACCGCGAAAGCGGGGCCGACAACGAGGACCTCAGCCGCGCGCAGCTGATCGAACTGATGGTCCGGTATCCGAAGCTGATCGAACGCCCGATCGTCGTCAGCAACGGCAAGGCCGCGATCGGCCGCCCGCCCGAGCGCGTCCTCGACATCCTCTGACAAAACAGCCACAGCCCGAACCCGCAGGAGGCACTACCGCGTGTCCTACGTCCTGATCCTTTACTACAGCCGCCACGGTGCGACTGCCGACATGGCCAGACAGGTCGCACGAGGCGTCGAGGCGCAGGGCCTCGAGGCACGGCTGCGTACCGTCCCGGAAGTGACGCCCGACCACGAGGCCAGCGCACCGCCGGTTCCGGAAAGCGGCGCGCCTTATGTGACACTTGACGATCTTGCCCAGTGCGCCGCGTTGGCACTGGGCAGCCCGACGCGCTTCGGCAACATGGCCGCGCCGCTGAAATACTTCCTCGACAGCACCAGCAGCCTGTGGATGAAGACGGCCCTGGCAGACAAGCCGGCCGGCGTGTTCACGTCGACCAGCAGCATGCACGGCGGGCAGGAAACGACGCTGCTGTCGATGATGCTGCCGCTGTTCCACCACGGCATGGTGATCGTCGGACTCCCCTATAGCGAACCCGACCTCGCCGCGACGACCGCCGGTGGCACACCCTACGGTCCGTCGCACGTCGCCGGGCTCGACAGCAAACGACCGCTGACGGACGTCGAGAGCGGCCTGTGCCGCGCACTGGGTCAGCGCCTGGCCCGAATCGCGAAGTCGCTGTCTGCAGGCGCATGAGAACGCGCGCAGCACGCCTGCTGTCACTGGCCAGCTACCTCGGCCTGACCGGCTGGATGATGCTGTGGATCATGCTGCTCGGCGACGTCGCCCGCGAACACGTGTCACTGCTGTTGCTGCTCCTCGTCACGCCGCTGCTGCTGCCGCTGCGCGGTGTTCTCGCGGGGCGCGACAAGGCACTGATCTGGGGCTCGCTGGTCAGCCTCATCTACCTCGTGCACGGTGGCATGCTGGCCTGGAGCGATGCGGACCAGCGCTGGTTCGGGCTGCTGGAGCTCGGTCTGAGCGTCCTGTTCGTCGTCAGTGCGAGCTTCTACATTCGCTGGCGGGCCGCCGAAACGGCGACCACGGCATGACGGCGCAACTGCCGCTGGCGCTGGATCTGCGTCACGCACCGGGACTCGACGACTTCGTCGTCGGCCGAAACCGGGAACTGCTGGACCAGCTGCGACGCGCGCTCGACGGTGATGGCGAATACCTGATCTTCATCAGCGGCCCGGCCGGTTCCGGACGCAGCCACCTGCTGCTTGGCCAGTGCAATGCCGCGGAGCATTCAGGTCTGCGCGCCGTCTACCTGCCTCTGCGCGAGCATCGCTCGTTGACGCCGGCAATGCTGGAGGGCCTGGAACAGTTCGACCTGCTCGCGATTGACGACGTCGACACGATCGCCGGTGACGACGACTGGGAGAACGCGCTGTTCAACCTGTTCAACCGCTGCCGCGACGCACAGCGGCGGCTGTTGTTCAGTGCAGGGAGCGGCCCCGCGACCCTGGCCATCCGCCTGCCCGACCTGCGCAGCCGCCTGAGCTGGGGTCTGACGATCGCCCTTCACGCCCTCGACGACGATGGGCGCAGGGATCTGCTGCAGGCGCTGGCCGAACGCCGCGCCATGCGGCTGCCCGACGACGTCGCACGCTACCTGCTCGAACGCGCGCCCCGCCACCCGCGCGACCTCGTGGACCTGGTCGACCGGCTCGACCGCGCGTCGCTGGCGGAGAAACGCCACCTGACGATCCCCTTCGTGCGTAGTTGCCTGGGCCTCGGCACCGGCGCCTGATGACGGCTGGCGATCAAGGCGACGTTAGCAGTCCGGCGTAGACGTGGCCGGCGTCCAGCGCGACCTGGCGAATCAGGGCCGCGTAACCGGCGGGGCGCAGGTCTATCTCGTCGAGTCGCTGCAGGCCCACCCATTCGACGGCTTCCTGGCGGCGATCGGGCTTGCTGCCGCAGACCGGTTCGTAACCACGGGGCAACCGGCACAGGAACACGAACTCGACCTGCTGCCGGTAGCCACCGGCCTCGCGTTCACGGAACACGTCGGCGACATGGCGAAGGTCGAGGACCGCCACCTCGGTACCAATCTCTTCCCGGCATTCGCGCTGCAGCGCATCGTGCAGCGACTCGCCCGGGTCCTGGCCACCGCCGGGCAGAGCGTAGCGCAGGACATTCCCGGCATAGCGCTTGCGCAACAGCAGTATCCTGCCCTGCCGCAACACCAGTGCGCGCACCGCATTGCGAATCGGCAGCACGATCCGCTCGACCGGGGGAGTGCCGTTCACCGCCATGCCGTCAGCTCCCGTCGGATTCCCCGGTCACCGTGCGTTCACGGCCGTAGAGGTCGCTGTTGCGATAACGGTGCAAACCGTGGCGTACCAGCACCATGGCGACCGACGCGACCGGCAACGCGAGCAGGATGCCGAAGAATCCGTACAGCTGCCCACCGGCCATGATCGCGAAGATCACTGCCACCGGGTGCAGGCCGACCCGTCCACCGACCAGCCGCGGCGTCAGGAGTGATCCCTCGATCAACTGCCCGACGACGAAAACCGCGATGACCAGCGGCAGGTCACCAAGCCCCTGCGCCTGGAAGATCGACGCGATACCGGCGATCACGATGCCGACAATCAGCCCGAGATAGGGCACGAAACTGACGATACCGGCAAACATACCGATCAACAGCGCGAATTCGAGACCGACCAGCCACAATCCCGTCGTGTAGATGACACCGAGGAAAAACATGACCAGGACCTGGCCACGCAGGAAGGCGCCCAGCACTTCGTCGGCCTCGCGCGCCAGGCGCTTCCAGGTCTCGGCGCTGCGCCGCGGCAACAGCGCCTGGAAGCCGGCCACCAGGTGATCCCAGTCGCGCAGCAGGTAGAACGTCAGCACCGGCACCAGGACCAGGTTGGCCAGCCATGCAACGATGGCCAGCCCGGAACCCGAAATCGACGACCAGAGGTTGGCGAGCAGGCCGCCGGCCTCGCGCCAGTGTTTCGCCAGCGCCTTCTGCAGCAGGTTGAGATCGATTCCGCCCGAACCCTCGGGCAACAGCCCTTCGAGTTTAGGAGTCACGTGCGTCCTCAGCCATTCGAGATAGATTGGCAGCTTCTGCAAAAGCGCGCTGATCTGCGCCTCGATACGCGGAACCAGCAGCAGCATCAACAGTGTGATCAACAGGAAAAGGACGAAAAACACCAGCGTGACGGCAGGCGTGCGCCGCATCCGGCGCTGCTCGAGCCGATCGACCAGCGGATCGCCGAGGTAGGCCAGCAGAGCCGAAATAACGAAGGGGGTCAGGATCGGCGACAGCAGGTAGAAGAGAAAAGCGGTCAGCAGCAGCGAGCCCAGCAGCCAGAAACGCTGGCTCTCAGTCATTGCGCCGGACTCCGTGTTCGCGCGCGCGGCGACTCCACTCGACGACATATCCGGCACCACTCAGCAGAATGGTCGCCAACACCAGCCAGACCAGCGTCTCGATCAGCCAGCCGGGCACCCCACCGAACCCGAGGTGGACGACACCGCTGGCCGCCAGCGCGATCTGCAGAAAGGTATTCAGCTTACTGATCGGCGTCGGTTCGGGCTCGACCGCCTCGATGCGCCAATTGTAGACCGCGCCGCCGATGACGATCAGCAGATCGCGACCCAGCACGGCCAGCACGAGCCAGCCCGGAAACAGTCCCAGCCACCAGAGACAGACGAAGGTCGACACCAGCAGGGCCTTGTCCGCCAGCGCGTCGAGTATGCCGCCGAGTCGCGATGTCCAGCCGAAGCGCTTGGCCAGGAAACCGTCGAGCCCGTCGGAGGCGCCGGCAATCAGAAACAGCCAGATCGCCAGCTCGAACTGGTTGTTCAGCAGGCTCCAGACGATCGGCGCCACCAGGAGAACGCGGGCGGCGCTGATGATATTGGGCAGATGGCGCAGGCTGGAGGACATCGACTGCGGTCCGTGTCTTGGGTAAGGGTCAGTTCAGCAGCCGGAAATGGTAGTCGGCCGCCGGCGGTCCCGTCGGCACGGGCGGCTGTACCGCCGGGTCGACCGGCAACGGGGCCAGAGGCGGCGGCTCCGCGGCCAGCATGCCGGACTGTTGCAGCGCGCGCTGCAGTTGCTCGGCGCTTCCGTGCAGTTTGAAGTCGAACAGCAGGCCGTCCGACCAGGCCTGACGCAGGGCACGTCCGGCCACGACGTCCAGGGTATCCAGCATCGCGTTGAGTCGCCCGTAGCCGGCAATGTCGCGCACGTTGGCCACGTAGACGAGTGTTCCGCCACTGTCCCCAGCCACCGCGACCGGTGCATAGCGTGCCGCGAGTTCGCGCTGCGCACGATCGACGGCGGATCTCAGCGTGTCGTCCAGCGCCGCGGATTCGGTAGCGAAAGTGCGGCTGCCGTCGCCGTCGATCAGCGTCCAGTCACCGACCCAGCGATCCCCGCGTCGCGCCGTCAGGCGGCCGGTCAACACCACTTGGTGCGGGTAACGCGCCGATGCGAGTTCGATGCCCGGGCGGTAGTCGGACCACAGGTCCGCGGGCGTCAGCTGCGCCTGGTCCTCCAGGTCCATCAGCGGGAGCTGCAGCGGCACGCCGCGCGCGCGCGAATGCTCGAGCAGCGCCGCGCGGATTTTGGGGTTTTGTTCGAGACTGAACAGCGTTCGCTTGCCGCCGCGCTCGCTCGCGAGCCACACGAGGACCTGCGGCCGCCGGGTCCAGACCGGCAGGTGGCGTGCGCGCATGGCGCGTTCGGTCGAAGCCCGGTCGAACGTGGCGTTGAGCAGACGCACCACGCTTCCGTTGCGTTCCTCACTGCGATAGCGGTACTGGCGCACCAGCGATGGCGCATCGGCGATCAGCTCACGTGCCGCGGCCTGGCTGCCGATTGCCGGGTCGCCACTGACGCGCACCAGGACCTCGGCCATCAGCGCCGACAGGGTCTCGTTGCGCGCCGCACTGCTCTCGTCGGTGACCACGGCTTCGGCCACGAACAGCTCGTCAAGGGCATCGGCCGACGCGTGACCGGCCACCAGCAACAACAGCAGGCCAAGGACCCAGATGGATACTCGATTCTTCATGCTGCGGAGTGTAACCGGTTGACGTCGGCATCTCACCCGCTTGCGCAACCGCAGGCCGCACGACCGTCAATCCGGACTGGTGGCGCCGGGCCGCTGCAGTAAAATAGCGGTTTGCCCTGCCACGCCGCGGAGTCAGCACCTTGAGCGACAATTCACCCCCCAAACCGACGGGCGGCCTCAGCTACGCGCAGGCCGGCGTCAGTATCGATGCCGGCAATTCGTTCGTCGAACGGATCAAGCCGATCGTCAAGCAGACCTTCCGGCCAGGCGTCATGGCCGGCCTCGGCGGTTTCGGCGCCCTGTTCGAACTGCCGCTGGACCGCTATCGCGAGCCGGTCCTCGTCTCCGGTACGGACGGCGTGGGTACCAAGCTGAAATTGGCCCTGCAACTCGGGCGCCACGATACGATCGGTATCGACCTCGTGGCCATGTGCGTCAACGATATCGTCGTTGCCGGTGCTGAGCCGCTGTTCTTCCTCGACTACTACGCCACCGGCAGGCTCGATGTCGATGTCGCCACCGACGTCGTGCGCGGCATCGCCGAGGGCTGTCGCCAGGCCGGTTGCGCCCTGACCGGAGGCGAAACCGCCGAAATGCCCGGCATGTACGGCGACGGCGACTACGACCTCGCCGGTTTCGCCGTTGGTATTGTCGAAAAAGCCCGCATCCTCTCACCCGACAGCGTCGAGACAGGAGACCAGCTGCTCGGCCTCGCGTCGTCGGGACCACACTCCAACGGATACTCCCTGATCCGCAAGGTGCTCGAGGTCAGCGCCGCGTCGCTGGACCAGCCGCTGGGTGACACGACGCTCGGCGCCGCGCTGCTGGCGCCGACCCGCATCTACGTGAAGCCGCTGCTCGCGCTGCTCGACAAGGTGCCGGTCCACGCACTCGCTCATATCACCGGCGGCGGCCTGACCGAGAACCTGCCGCGCGTGCTGCCGCCCGGCAGCAGCGCCCGGATCCGGCGCGACAGCTGGCCGTTGCCGGCCGTGTTCGACTGGATCCAGCGCCAGGGCGACATCGAGTCGACCGAAATGCTGCGCACGTTCAACTGCGGTATCGGCATGGTCGTCTGCGTGTCCCCTGAGCATGCGGACGAGGCCATGGCGACACTCGAGTCGGCCGGCGAGACCGTGCACCGGATCGGCGAGATCGTCGCCGACGGGGGCGATACCCCGGGTGTGACCTACACGTGAGCGCGACTGACGACAGGCTCAGGGTCGTCGTCCTGATCTCGGGTGGCGGCACCAACCTGCAGGCCCTGCTCGACCGGGCCGATTCACCGGCATCGCCTTTTCGCGTCTGCGGCGTGGTCAGCAACCGGCCCGGCGTGCGTGGCCTGGAGCGCGCCGAACGACATGGCGTACCATCCCGCGTGCTGGATCATGTCGATTTCGAAGACCGCGCCACGTTCGACACCGCATTGGCGGAACTGGTCGACAGCTTCGACCCGGGACTGGTCGTACTGGCAGGCTTCATGCGTATCCTGACTGCCGGTTTCGTCGAGCACTTCGCCGGCCGCATGGTCAACATCCACCCGTCGCTGCTGCCCGAGTTCCAGGGCCTGCACACGCATCGCCGCGCACTCGAGGCCGGCGTCGGCGAACACGGCGCCAGCGTGCATTTCGTGACCGCCGAACTCGACGGCGGGCCGGTCATCGCCCAGGTCCGCGTGCCGGTCCTGGCGAACGACGACGAAGATGTCCTGGCCGCCCGCGTGCTGGCCGAGGAACACCGGTTGCTGCCGCAGGTCGTCTGCTGGTTCGCTGAGCAACGCCTTGAGTTGCGCGACGACCGGGTCTGGTTCGATGGCAAACCACTCGACGGCCCCATGCGATGCTGCGACTGAACCGGGCCGTGGCCACGGGCCTCGTCGCCCTGCTGTCCGGCTGTACCACCGACGTCGACGACAGCCTGTCACCGTTGCGTGTCGACGCCAGCTACCAGCTGCATTTCGATGGGGCACTGGTCGGCCACGCGTTTTTCACGCTGCGTACGGATTCGGACGGCAATTACCGCATCGAAGCGTTCACCGTTCCGGCCGGCCAGATGCAGCGCGCCGCCGACCACGAGGTACTGGAAGTCAGCGAAGGCCGGATCGAAGCGCGCCAGGTGCGGCCGAGTTACTTCGAGCACAGCGTGCTCAACAGCGATGACGTCGGCGCGGTGCGGATGCAGTTCGACTGGCCGGGGGCGCAGTTACAGTTGAGCGGGCGCGATACCGAGAAGCAAATCACGCTGCTGCCGAACACCCAGGACCGCCTCAGCTACCTGCTGGTCGCACGCCAGCTGGCGCTCGGCGCGGCCGATACCCGCGACCTTCCGATCGCCACACCCCAGGTCACCGACGAGAACCGCCTGCAACGCCTTGGCGAGAGCGAGATCGAACTGCCGGGCGGCCGCCTGGCTGCGATCGAGATCCAGCGCCTGACGCCCGCGGCGGAAGAACGCCGCAGCCTGTGGTTCAGCGAGTCGCGTTGCGCACTGCCCCTGCGAATCGAGCACCAGACCGAAAAACACCTCGTCGACATGGTGCTGGAGCACTGCAACCCGGTTGCGGAAGGCGGCTGACCCGGCAGCAACGCGTCGACCGGGACACGGGCGCCGCGGCCGGACTCAGTCGCCGTGTTCGGGATCCTTACCGATACGGCTGGCGTCCGGACCGCGCTGGTCGCGGTACTTGGCATCGCCACGCTTGGTGTAGGGACGCAGGGCTGGTCCGGTCAGCGTCTCGAAGCTCATCGCGCCAATCGCCATGCCTGGCCCAAGCGCCAACGGCAGTTTCCCGGAATTGAAGAACTCCAGCACGATGTTGCCACTCCAACCCGGGTCGATCCGGTGCGCGGTCACGTGCACCATCAGGCCGAGCCGGGCCAGGCTGGAACGTCCATCGAGCCAGCCGACCAGGTCGTCCGGCAGCGTGATCGACTCGAGCGTGACACCCAGCGCGAGTTCGCCGGGATGCAGGACGAAGGTATCGCCTTCACCGATCAGGATTTCATCGCCCATGACCTTTTCGACCGCCTGGTCGATCTGCGCACGCGAGCCGGTCAGGTCGATATACGGGATCGTGTGCGAACTAAAGACCCGAAACCGGTTCCCCAGCCTCAGGTCGATGGTGACGCCGCTGACGACATGCTCGGCCGGCCTCGGGTCGATACCGATACGACCGGCGTTGAGCGCCTCGATGATGTCGCGGTCACAGAGTCTCATGGCTGCGCCTGGTCTCCGGGAGTTCCCTATGTTTTGGGCCGATCTTACCGCAGGCAGGCGATGGTCACACGGTCGGATCGACGGGTGCGGCCCAACCCGACAGTTCAATCGTCCGCTTCGGGCGCCTGCTCGATCGACTCCGCTTCGGCATGGGTCAGGTGCGGATGGTTGCGCAACAGGTAACCGGCACGATGCAGTTCGACGATCGCGTTGCGCAGGTTGGTGCGCAGCGTCGTGTTCAAGGTGTCGAGGTGGCGCGCGAGGTCATGCATCGAGACCTCGACATGCCGCTCATGCACGGCCACCGGCATCAGTAAACGCTCGGCCAGGCTCAGGAAGGGATCGAGCGGATCGACCTCGTCGCGACCGGTTTTGTGCTGCGACACATGATGCTCGACCAGGTGCGGACGCCGCACCGCGGCATCGGGCGAACCGAAGCGCACCCTCGCCGCTTCGTCGACCTGATCGCTACCCGCAATGACAGCGCCGATGATGCCAGCGATGGCCCCGGCCGTGTCGCCGCCCGGCGCATGGGCAAGCACGTTGGCGAGCAGTTCCCGCTGTGCCTCGCCCAGGTTCTCGGCGCGGTAACCCCGCATCGTGAACGCATCGTCGGCACTCAGCCCACGCAGGAAGGCCTCGGTCGTGCCGTAATAGCGCGACGTGTAGTGGAACAGTTCTTCGACGAAGCCGCCCCAGTCAGGATGGGGCGGCGGGTAGAGCCGGCCGTCGATGTTGCGGGCATCAGTCATCGCCGGCAACGGCTTTCAGTTGCGTCCGGCGAGCGGTCCTGCGTTGCGAATGGCCTCGTCGGTCTGGTCGGCGAACGTCTTGAAGTTCTCGTGGAACATACCGGCAAGTTTTTTCGCCTGCGCATCGTAGGCCGCCCCGTCGGTCCAGCTGTCGCGTGGCTGCAGCAGCGTGTCCGGGACACCCGGGCAGTGCTCCGGCACCTCGAAACCGAACACCGGGTCCTGGCGCGTCGGCACGTCCGCCAACTTGCCGTCGAGCGCAGCGTTGACCATCGCGCGGGTATGCGGAATCGCAACCCGCTGGCCGACGCCGTAAGGTCCGCCGGTCCAGCCGGTATTGATCAGCCAGACGTTGGCCTTGTGCTGCCGGATGCGCTCACCCAGCAGTTCGGCGTAACGTCGCGGGTGCAACGGCATGAACGGCGCACCGTAGCAGGCGCTGAACACCGGCGACGGCTCCGTGACACCCTTTTCGGTACCCGCGACGCGCGCAGTATAGCCGGAGATGAAGTGATACATGGCCTGCTCCGGGGTCAGCCGCGAAATCGGCGGCATGACGCCGAACGCGTCACAGGTCAGGAAGATGATGTTCTCCGGCTGGCCACCCACGCCGTCGAGGGTCGCGTTCGGGATGGCGCTGATATGGTAGGCCCCACGGGTGTTCTCGGTCAGCGATCCGTCATCCAGGTCCAGGCGACGGTTGTGCGCGTCCATCGTGACATTTTCCAGCACGGTACCGAAGCGCTGCGTCGTGGCATAGATCTCGGGCTCGTTCTCCGCCGACAGCTTGATCATCTTGGCGTAACAGCCACCCTCGAAATTGAAGATGCCGTTGTCGCTCCAGCCGTGCTCGTCGTCGCCGATCAGCGTCCGCGACTTGTCAGCCGACAGGGTCGTCTTGCCCGTCCCGCTGAGGCCGAAGAACAGCGCCGTCTTGCCGTCCGGGCTGATGTTGGCCGAGCAATGCATCGGCAAGACGCCGCGGCCTGGCATGAGGTAATTCATCACCGAAAAGATCGACTTCTTGGTCTCCCCGGCGTAGCTGGTGCCACCGATCAGCACGAGGCGTTTCTTGAAATTGACCAGGATGAACGTCTCGCTACGGGTATTGTCCTGGTCCGGGACGGCGTGGAACCGCGGCGAATTGATCACCGTGAAATACGGCTCGTGCGCGACGAGATCACCTTCCTTCGGCTGAATAAACAGGTTGCGGGCAAACAGGCTGTGCCAGGCATACTCGGTAATGATCCGAATCGGCATCCGGTATTCCGGATCGGCACCGGCAAAGCAGTCCTGCACGTAGACGTCCTTCATCTGCAGGTAGGAAGCCATGCGCTGATGCAGGGTGTCGAAATTCTCCTCCGAAATCGGTTTGTTGATCGGGCCCCACCAGATCTGATCTCGGCTTTCGGATTCCTCGACGATGAACTTGTCGTTGGCCGAACGGCCGGTATGGTGGCCGGTACGCACGACCAGCGGACCAAGATGAGACAGCGCCCCCTCGCGGCGACGCAAGGCGTGCTCATAAAGCGCCGGTGTCGGCAGGTTCCAGAAGATCTCGTTGAGGTTGTAGAGGCCGTGCCCTTCCAATCCCTCCATCGAGCGATCTTGTTTACCGTCAAATACCATGATTTCCCCCGGTCCGTTCGCCCCGTGACGGCTGCCACCGGGCATCATCTAACTGAAATTGCGCCATGCTGTCGCAAACCACAGCATCGGCGAGCGTCAAAATGCCCCTTAACTGGGCAAGACATTGCCGCTGGGCACACTTTCCGCACGAATCCGGAACATCACGCATATTCCTTGCCACAAGTGTTGGTCAACGGCGACTAGGCATTGGAACAAAGTACTTGACATAGCACTATTGATTAAACACGGACCCGGGGGGCGGGATTTCCAAGGATAATCGACGGCTGTCGAAACCCGGTGGAAACACCGAGGATGCTCGGCATTTCCGCCGGTTGGCAGGGAGGCTGCCGTTTTCGATCACGGCCAATGACCGAAAACGGACAAAACGCGAATACACGCAAGGCGTTTTCGCCAGCCGACAAAGCCAGGGCGGCTTCGTTCAGCTTTTCACAATCAGAGATCGCCCAGCTTGCCCATTTCCTGGGCCACCAGGTAGTAGAAGGTCACGCGCTGCTTCTGGCGATCGCCCTTCATCGTCTGGCAGACCTTGGCGATGACGGCATCGGCGGCGCCTGCATCGGTTGCCCCCAGCTTCTTCATGCACCATTTTTCGCGCACGCGGTCGAGTTCCGACGGATCACTACAGGATACCAGCGAGGCATCCTTGCTCCGCAACGCGATACCCAGGTGCTTGACGATCTTCTGCACCACGGCTTCATCGGCGCCACTGTCGTAACGTTGAACTTCTGCCACATAGTCGGTCATTCTCAGGGTTCTCCTTTCTTTGGTGGTTCTCGGCGGTTTCTACCCGCTGGGGTTGGATGCCATGCCAATGGCTATGGGCTCGGCCGGGGCATTGCCTGCTGCCGACATCCGCTGCGGCAAGGATACAACATTGCTTCGCTAACTGAATGTTTACCAAATTCAGGCTCAACGCGGCCTTTTACCGCCGCTCCGGACCCTGCAATCAACCATTGCCAAAGATAGTCACCACGAAAACCGCTATCGCGGTGGTATCCGCCAAGGCTGTTCGGGGGGGATGGCCCACTAAGACAGGCCGGTCACGTGTTCTACACTTGCACCGGGGCAGCACAACCGGGACAAGGCCATGCGCGAAGGCCCATTGAGATTCGATCAGATCCATATCGACGTCGCACGCAACGCGACCGACGACTTCAATCCCTTTCACGATCCGGGACGCTGGCGCAACATCCACGGCAACCCATTCGCCGGTCCCATCGCGCTCGGGTTTCAACTCGAGCTGCTGGCCGCCGACCGTATCTCGCGACTGCGCCGGGACGCGGCCGAAACGCTGCCGGCCTCGGCGTTCAGCAGCTACGATTTCCGTTTTGCCAATGCCCTGCGCGCGGGCGAGGTGTTCTACGTCGACGTACGCAAGACCCTGCGGGATCACCAGGGAGACGGCGGGTACACCAACCGCGTGGTGCTGCGTAAACAGAACGGCGATCTGGTGCTGATGGGCAACCGGCACGACGCGGCATGCGCGCGGTTCCTGCCCGAATGGCAACTGGGCGATCTGCCGGGCACCAAGGGCCGGCAGGACCGAGCGCTGCTCGCCGACAACGACTGGTTCCTGAAGCGCAAGTACCTCAATACCAGCAACGGCAAGAATTTTGCCGTCGGCGCACTCTGCCAGCAAAGCGACTACTTCGACGAGATCTGCGACAAGGTCCACTTTCCCGCCCTGTTTACCGCGTCGTTGATTTCCTGCGCGCTGCTCGAGCGTGGCCGCCATGCCAACTACGATTTCGAGGCGGACCCGATGGTCTACCTGAGCCACCAGATCAGTATCGACAACCAGGTACAGGACAGCCTGCGGAGCAACGACTGTCTCGACATTCTCGTCGAAGGCCCGTCGATCACGACCGATACCCGGGGGCTTACGGCCGGCCACGGCGAACAGATGACCTATCGCTGCTTCGGGATCGCGCGCGAAAGCGAACTGCTGTTCCGCGCGGTCGTCAAACTGGCGCCACTCCACGCCATGACAGCGTCGCCCGTCACATGATAGGGTCCGGCGGCGTGGCATCGACACCGGCCGTGACCGCGCCACCGAACGATTGCGAAGAGCGAGACTTCCCCAATGAATATGCTGAAGACCACCCTGTTGCTGACCCTGCTGATCGCCGGTGTCGGCAACGCCATCGCCAGCACCGAACTGCGCTGGCTCAACAATGCGCCGGCGAGGCACTTCACCGAGCAGGACTGGGACGTGCTCATGGAGAACGTCCAGAGGGTGCTCGACGAGACACCGGACGGCGAAACGGTCGAGTGGGCAAACGAGGAAACCGGTGCACATGGCTCGCTGACACCGGCCTCGACCGGCGAGCGCAACGGCATGACGTGCCGCAGCCTGGAGATGGAGAATCACGCACGCAACGTCAGCGCCACGTCGAACCTCGAGTACTGCCGCGACCGGATGGCAGCTGGGGATTCCTCAGCGAATCGGCCCGCACCCGGCCCTGACCGCCATGTGGCTGCCCGCCCAACCTGGCCGCTGCGTCGACCTGGCAGGCGGAACAACCACCCGGGCCGCTTAGCGGTACTTGTCGAGCAGCGCCTCCTTGGCCCGCTCGTACTCCGATTCGTTGATCGCCCCCGAGTCGTAGGCCTGCTTCAGGTCTGTCAATTCCTGGCCCAGCGTCTGGGTCGATACTTCGGTCTTGGCCTCACCGCCACCCCCGCAGCCGCCCAGCATCAGGACGATGGCGGCTGCCGGCAACAACATCGAAATCCTCTTCATCACTTTTCCCCAGTTTGGATCAGGCAACCAGTCTAATACCAACATCAGGGGCTGTCTTTGGGTTGCACAACCACGACTTGGCGGGGAGGATACCCGCGTGCGAGAAGGAAAAATCACAACCCGACACCTCACCGGCCTCGGCGGCTTCCTGCTGTCCGCTTCACTGTTGCTGTTGACCCTCCAGCCCACCACCCTGCTCGCCGATCCGAGCATCATAGAAGCCGTCGTCAACCAGCGTTTCACCGACGACCTGGCAGCGATGCGGAAGCGGCGTCAGATCCGCGCCCTGGTCGCCTACAGCCGGACGGATTTCGCGATCCGGCCCGACGGCAAGGCCGTCGGCCTGCAGGTCGAGATGCTGGCCGAGTACGAAAAACGCCTGAACAAGGGGATCAAGCGCGCCGTCGAACGCACCCGCGTTATCCTGATCCCGACCACTTTCGACCGCCTGATTCCGGACCTGCTCGAGGGCAAGGGCGACATCGCGGCAGCGTTGCTGACGATGACACCGGAGCGGAAAAAGCGAGTCGCTTTCGCCACTGGCGCGGCGATGGAGGTCAGCGAGTTGCTGGTCCAGCACAAGAAAGCCAAGCCGGTGACCACGCTCGACCAGCTGGCCGGTCGTGAGATCGTGGTTCTGCGCAACAGCAGCTATGCCGAGCATCTGCGCGCACTGAACCGCGATTTCGCCGAACGCGGGCTCGAACCGATCCGGATCACCGAGGCCGAAAGCCAACTGCATTCCGAAGACATCCTCGAACTCGTCAACTCGGGGGCAGTCGAGATGACGGTCGTCGACGACTACAAGGCGCGCATCTGGGCCAAAGTACTGCCAGACATCCGCGTGGTCGAGTCGGTGCCCGTGAGCCAGGGCAATACGCTGGGCTGGGCGGTGCGCAAGAACAACCCGAAACTGCACGCCAGTCTCAACAGCTTCGCCAGGAAGGTCCGTAAAGGCTCACTGCTGGGCAACATCCTGTTCAAGCGCTATTACGACGACCCCGAGTGGATCAGCAACCCGCTGGCCGACGCCGAACGCAGCCGATTCCGCCAGGTCGTGGCGGTGTTCAGCATCTACGCTGACACCTACGGCTTCGACGTACTGGCGACTACGGCCCAGGCCTACCAGGAATCGCGTCTCGACCAGAACCGGCGCAGTCACCGCGGCGCGATCGGCATCATGCAAATGCTGCCGTCGACGGCGGCCGATCCCAACGTCGGGATCGACGACATCCGATCGCTCGAAAACAACATCCATGCCGGCGTCAAGTACCTGGCCTTCCTGCGAGACCGCTACTTCAGCGAGCCAGGGATCTCGCCGAAGGATCGCCTGGCCTTCTCGTGGGCTGCATACAACGCGGGACCAGCCAACGTTCGCCGCATGCGCAGCAAGGCAAGCAAGATGGGGCTGGATCCGGACAGCTGGTTCGGCCAGGTCGAACTGGCGGCCGCCAGGACCGTCGGCAACGAGACGGTCGACTACGTACGCAACGTGTTCAAGTATTACGTGGCCTATGCGCTGGTCAGGGATCAGTTGCTGGCCACAACGCAGGCGGCGCTGTCAGACTGAAGCGTCAACCGTCGTCGCACCCACGCCGTACAGGGCCAGGAAATCGTCGACAACGCGTTCGAGGTGGGCGTCGAGTTCCGTGCGGTCCACGGGATGCTGCAGGCCGAGCCACAACGACAACTGGTACATGCCGGCGGCCGTGTTCAGAAGCTGTACCGCGGCGTACAACAAGCGGTCCGGTGAAATCTGCAAACGGCCGGCTTCCACCTGCCGCTGCAGAAACTCACAGACGGCGGCCTTGGTGCGTTTGGGACCGCTATCGAAGAACAACTCGGCGATACGCGGCTGGCTCGCCGCCTCGGCCATGACCACACGGTGCATGGCAATGACCTCGGGATCGAACATCAGCTCGACGAACTGGCGTGCAATCGACGACAGCGCGTCGCGCAGGTCGCCATGTTCGTCCGATGCCGTCCCGTCGAAGCCGTAGCCCGCGACCTTGCCGCGGATGCAGGCCTTGAACAGCTCTTCCTTGTTTGCGAAGTGGCTGTACACGGTCTGCTTCGAGACGCCCGCGCGCTGCGCCACCGCATCCATCGACGTGCCCTGGTAGCCGTTCGACAGGAACAACTCCCCGGCCGCGTACAGTATCGCCTGGGCTTTCTGCCCACTCTTCGGTCGGCCGGGTCGCACGGTGTCTGCAGCTGTTGTCATCGACCACCTCAAGTCTCTTGGAAAAACGGAACTAGACAGTCCAGTTTTATGGTTCTATTATCACACCATACAGTCTAGTTTAGTCCATGGCCGAACACTTGGCCAACGCATGACACGGGAGAGCGGCAGACATGGCGCGATTGAAAACGATATGGCAGCTGTCGGCGCTGGCCGCACTCGCCGCTACCACGGCAACGATTGCCGTTAACCAGGCCCCCGTGACCGAGCCAGGCAAGAGCGACGTCATCGCCTCGGTCCTGCCGGTGGAAACCCGCCCGGTCGAGTACCAGCACGGCTACGAAGTACAGCGCGTATTCTCCGGTCGCGTGCAGGCGCGTCGCGAAAGCCTGCTCGGTTTCGACGCAGGTGGACGCCTTGCCAGTGTGCAGGTACTCGAGGGCGATCGGGTTCAACAGGGTGCGCTGCTGGCAACACTCGATACGGCACGACTTGCGGCAAGGCGCGCCGAACTGGCAGCGGCGCAGGCCGAGGCCGAGGCCAGGCTCGCGCTGGCCAGCGCCACTCTGAAGCGACTGCGCGGCGTGCTCGAATCCGGCGGAGTCTCGCGCCAGGAGCTGGACGAGGCGCGCGAGGGCCGGCGTGCTGCTGTCGCCGCACTCGACCTCGCCCGCCAGCGTGTTGCGACGATCGATGTCGAGTTGGAGAAAAGCCGCCTGTTCGCGCCGTTCGACGGTACCGTGGTCGAACGCATGGTCGACGAGGGTCGCGTCCTCGCGACGGGCGAACCCGTACTGCACCTGCAGGAATCGGCGATACCTGAAATTCGCATTGGTGTCGCCGGCGATGCCGTCAAGCTGCTGCAGACCGGACGCGTCTATGCGCTACGGCACGGACAGACGACGCTGGAGGCGCGCCTGCGCACCGTGCTGCCCCGGCGTGCCGCGCGAACCCGAACCGTCGATGCCCTGTTCGACCTGGTCGGGGAATACCGTGAGTTTGAACATCTGCGCCCCGGCGACAGTGTCAACCTGTACCTGGCGCTGGCCATCGACGAGCCAGGCTACTGGTTGCCGCTGGCGGCACTGACCGAGGGCGAGCGTGGCCTGTGGAACCTGTATGTCGCGGAGCCGGCCGGGGGACCGTCGCCTGTGATCGGCGCCACGCACAGAGTCGGCCGGCGCACCGTGGCCCTGCTCCACCACGAGGCCGACCGCGTGTTCGTGCGTGGTGCGCTGCAGGCGGGCACGCCGATCATTGCCAGCGGGCTGCAGCGCGTCGTGCCGGGCCAGTGGATCACGACCGCCGACTCGCTGGTCGCTGCCGGCGAGCATCGATGAACAATCCTTCCCGACCGGACGGGGCTCCGGCAAAGCCACACGCTCACGCGCAGGGCCTGTCGCACGACTGGCTCGGCGCGTTCACACGCAATCGCCACCTGCTGATCCTGACAATCGCCCTGCTGCTGGTCGCCGGCATATCGGCGCTGACATCGCTGCCCCGGATCGAGGACCCGCGCATCACGACGCGCAATGCGACCATCATCACCGCGTTTCCGGGTGCCTCGGCATCGCGCGTCGAGGCACTGGTGTCGAAGAAAATCGAGGACCGCCTGCGCGAGTTGTCGGACATCAAGATCATCGAGTCGACCTCGCGCAGCAACATCTCGGTCATCGCACTCGAGGTGCAGGACTGGGTCGATGACGCCAACAACGAGCAGGTGTTCTCCAAGATCCGCGATCGCCTCGACGCCGCCGCCGGCGACCTGCCGGTCGGCGCCGGAAAGCCGGAATTCGACGACAGGCGTGGCGCCGTCGCATTTTCGTTGATCCTCGCACTGGCATGGGAGCATGCCGGAACGCCCGAACTGGGCATGCTTAAGCGGGTTGCCGAACAACTCGGCGACCGCCTGCGTAACCTGCCCGGTACCGAGCAGATCGTGTTCTTCGGTGCTCCCCGGGAGGAAATCCAGGTCGATGTCGATGCGACCGAGTTGGCGCATCTCGGCATCAGTGCCGATGAACTCACCGGGCTGATCACAGCGGCCGACGCACGACGCTCGGCCGGTACGCTGCGCGGTCGCAACCGTGACCTGGCGGTTGAACTGAGTGGTGCGCTGGACTCGTCTCAACGTGTCGCCGCCGTGCCGTTGGCCGACAACGGCCGCGGCGGCATCGTGTCGGTCGGTGATATCGCCAACGTCCGCAAACGCTGGCAGGAACCACCGGAGCAGGTGGCGCTGCACGACGGCCAGCGCAGCATCCTGGTCGCCGTACGCACCGAGGAGGCCATTCGTCTCGACAGGTGGGCTGCAACCGCCCGTGAAAGCGTGGCCGCATTCCAGGCATCAATCGACCCCGCCATCGGGCTCGAGTCAGTATTCGACCAGAGCCGATACACGGAAGAAAGGCTCGGCAAATTGTCCGGGAACCTGCTCGCCGGCGCAGCCATCATTGTCGTCGTGGTCTGGTTCATGATGGGCTGGCGGCCTGCCCTGATCGTCGGTTCTGCCCTGCCGCTATCGGCTGGCGCAACGCTGTTCGGCCTGACCTTCTTCGACGAGCAGATACACCAGATGAGCATTTTCGGCATGATCATTGCGATCGGCCTGCTGATCGACAATGCGATCGT
>JAGRGW010000189.1:478-1236 GCA_020445315.1 Gammaproteobacteria bacterium | reverse complement strand
GCCAGGTTGTGCTCCAGCGTCTTGCCGAACCCGAAACCCGGATCGACCAGCAGGCGCTCGCGTCCGATACCCGCGGCCTCGCAAGCCGCGAGCCGCGCAGACAGGTAATCGATGATATCGGCCACGACGTCACGATATTGAGGTGCATTCTGCATCGTGCGCGGCTGACCCTGCATGTGCATCAGGCAGACCGGCACACCGAGTTCGGCCACGGTTTCGAGGGCGTCGGGCGCAGCGAGCGCCGTGACGTCGTTGACCAGGCAGGCACCGGCACGCACCGCCTCGCGCATCACCCTGGGCTTGCTGGTGTCGATCGAGACCGGCACGTCGAGTGCGCTGCGAATCCGTTCGATGACCGGAATCACGCGCCCGAGTTCGTCGTCGAGCGAAACCGGGGCAGCACCCGGGCGAGTCGACTCGCCGCCGACATCGATGATTCCCGCGCCGTCGACAACCATCTGCTCCGCGCGCCGCAGGGCGGCATCGACTTCGCTGAAACGCCCGCCGTCGGAGAACGAATCCGGCGTGATGTTGAGCACACCCATGACACAGGCGCGATCGAGATCGATTTCCTGATCCATGCAATCGAGAATCATCGGACGCTACCCAATAAAAAGGCCGGGCAGGATACCACCTGCCCGGCCCAGCAACCCGCGATGCAGCGAATCAGTGCTGGCCGGCCGGCCCGCCGATTGGCGATTCGCCGCTGACATCGTCGGCCGCCGCGCCACCACCCGGCTCCGAAGGCGACGAGTCGT
>JAGRGW010000189.1:0-401 GCA_020445315.1 Gammaproteobacteria bacterium | reverse complement strand
CAGCGCGTCGGCCATCGCGTGCAGTCTGTCGAGGTGGTCGTTGAGGATCGTCGACGCACGCTCGTAGTTGCGGTCGATGAAGGCACGGACCTCCTCGTCGATCGCATGCGCGGTGTCGTCCGACAACGCCTTGTGCTGGGTCACCGAGCGGCCGAGGAACACCTCGCCCTCGTCCTCGCCGTAGGCCAGCGGCCCCATGCGGTCGGACAGGCCCCACTTGGTCACCATGTTCCGCGCGATATCGGTCGCCCGCATGATGTCGTTCGACGCGCCGGTGGTCACGGACTCGGCGCCGAAGATAAGCTCCTCGGCGATACGACCACCGAACAGGCTGGAGATCTGGCTTTCCAGGTGCTCCTTGCTGTGGCTGTAGCGGTCCTCTTCGGGCAGGAACATCGTCA
>JAGRGW010000188.1 GCA_020445315.1 Gammaproteobacteria bacterium | reverse complement strand
GCCGGCCAGGTAGTAGCGATAGAAGCCATGGTCGGTGGACAGGTAGAGCGAGTCGCCGTGTGCGACCACGCGGCGCACGCCGGAGGGGACAGTGCCGACGACCTCCGGTGTGCCATGCGGAGGCAGTAGCCGCATGACGCGCGAGGTGTCGTGGTCTTCGCCGGACTCGATCTCGAACCAGTACAGGTGATCATCGATGCGCCGCAGGTGGAGCATGGGCTCGGTGTAAGGCGTCGTCGCCACCACCGTCGGCGCGCCGCCGTTGACCGGCACGCCTTCGAGACGGTAACTGTCGTACTGTGCAAGCGTGATCCAGTAGGCATGCGTCATGTCGGCGACCGGCGCGAGACGTCCCTGTTCCTCGCTGTCGTCGGTGCGCGCGAGGACCTGGTTGGTGCCTGTGGCGAGTGCGGTCCTGACCAGTGCCGCGGCCTGGTCTTTGCGCCCGATCCAGTAAATGGCGTCATCGTGGACCTCGATGCCGGTCGGAACGCCCGTTGCCAGGGCCAGCACCTGGCCGTTCTGGTTGGCCAGTGAGGCCTTCCACAGCGACCGCGTCAAGCCCTCACGCCAGAGCAGGTCGCGGTTGACCACGGCCAGTCGCGGCACGTCGAGGTCGATGCCTGAGACGAGCGTAATGCGTGAGTCGTCTGCCGCGAGGGCCTGCGCCCCCAGGGCGCATGCGGCAAACGCAAGGCTCCGCAGGCAGCGGCGAAAATGCGCTGCCGCCGGACCAGGCACCTGCCGTCCTGGTTTCCGCCGGATCGATGGGGAATCTGGCCGATGCCTCTCACCCTGCCCGGTTCTCACAGCGTGTCACCCGTAGCGATGCAGACGGATTGTCAAAACAATTATCGCGCTGGTGTGGCCGCAGGGATGTGGCAGAGTTGAGGTTGATATGACCGGGAACAAATCTTCAGCGCCCGGCCCCGGTGTACAGGACCCGTGAGCGTTGGAGGTTGGTGGAGAAGTCGCGTAGCCGGTGCTTTCGCCCGCCCATGCGCCTGCGCCGCAGGCTGTTCCGCGGAAGCTGTCACCGACCCGGCCGACGGGTGCCTGCCGGGCCGGTGACCGGGGGCCGGGCTCAGTCGATGTCGACGTAGTGCGCCGGTGCAACATGCTCGATCGACGCGGCGATGTCGAAGCCGTTGTCGACCTCTTCGCAGCGGATGACCGAGATCGTCGCCTCGAGCGGCGGCGTGATCGGGTGGTCGGGTGTGACCATCATTTCCAGCCGCGCGCCGGCATCGTGTGACTGCCGGCTGACGAACCGCACGCCGCTGGCGCTCAGGTCGAGCAGTTCCGCGGTTTCCTCGAGTTGTGAATCCGGTTCACGTACGGATATCGGGCAGTGGATCGGCATGCGGATGAAATCGCGCTTCTCCGAGTATTCGATCATCCAGGTCTCCCCCTTACTATATATTGGGCTCAAGTAGTGTCCTGACCACTACTTATGGTGCAGCATAGTCGGTAATCGCGCGGTGCGTCGGGAACTTAAGTCATTGATCGGGCCGTTGGCGCTACGCCGGGTCTGCGTCGAAACCGACCATGCGTCGCGCTGTCCGATAGTATGACGACGGCCACTGTGCCAACCCGCGCTGGGCCCGGAGACGGGCGCAATCCGATCATCCACAACGGGGAGCCGATGCATGCTCGATCGAATCAAGTCACTGTTTGCCGCCGAAGCTCAACCGGGCGTCGATGACGAAGCCGGCCTGCATCTCGCCGCGGCGGTACTGCTGGTCGAGGTGGCGCGGGCGGATCACTCGCTCGACCGACTCGAACTCGAGCGCCTGCGCGACGTGTTGGGCCGGCAATGGTCGCTGGACGAGCGTGACCTGGAAGACCTGGTCGCCGTGGCCAGGACCACGGCCGAGGACAGCGTGTCGCTGCACGCACACGTGGACATGATCAACGGGCGCTTCTCCGTTGCGCAGAAACTGGACCTGATGCGAGGGCTGTGGGAGGTCGCCTGCGCCGATAACGAGATCCACCACTACGAGGAAGCGCTGATCCGGCGTCTCGCCGACCTGCTGTACGTCTCGCACACGGACTTCATCCGCAGCAAGCACCTCGCGCTGGACGGGCGCTGAATGGCGCCGAGCCGGGCTTCCTTCAGGTCTGATCGAGAAAAGCCTCCATCGGTACCGGGTCGCCGACCGCATGTCCCTGTACGCAGCAGATGCCCAGGTCCTTGAGCCGGTTCACGATATTGTCGGTCGACGCGAACTCGGCGACGGTCTCGATGCCGAGTTCGTTGGCAATCTCGACGATGGCTCGGACGATGGTCTGGCTCAGCGGGTTGGTCTCGATGTCCTGGATGAAACTCCCGTCGACCTTCAGGTAGTCGACGTCGAGTTCCTTGAGGTAGTTGAGTGAACTCATACCGGAGCCGAAATCGTCGAGCGCGATCTTGCAGCCGAGTTTCCTTATCCGGGCGATGAACGCCTTGGCGGTCACGAGGTTCGATATCGCCGCGGTCTCGGTGATCTCGAATGCCACCCGCTTCGGGTCGATGGCGTACTTGTCCAGGCAGGCATGCACGTGCTCGATGATCCGGGCATCGGTGAACGAGGCCCCGGACAGGTTGACGTTGACGCTCGGGTGCGTGCCGCTCCCGTCGGCGGGGCGGTACTCGTGCAGTGTCGAGAACAGCGCGTCGATGACCCACTCGTCCAGCCGCTGGATCATGCCATAGCGCTCGGCGGCCGGCAGGAAACTGCCCGGCATCAGCAGCTTGCCCTTGCGGTTGAACATCCGCAACAGGGCCTCCCAGTGTGGTGTGCCCTTGTTGCCGAGTGGCCGAATCTCCTGCATGAACAGGCGCAGCCGGTCGTTGTCCATGGCGTCGGTGATCTCCGACACCCAGTGCAGGTCGGCGCGCTGCTGGTTCAGTTCCTCGTCGTCCGGCGTGTGCACCTGGATGCGGTTGCGCCCGCGATTCTTGGCCGCGTAGCAGGCGGCATCGGCATTCGACAGCACGTCGGTGATATGCCCGGAATCAGGGGTCAGTGCGACAACGCCGATCGAGATGCCAACGCGGAATATCTTGTCCTTCCAGCGGAAGCGGAACTCCTCGACCGCGGCACGGATCTTCTCCGCCACCATTTCGGCCTCGGCAAGGACGCAGCCCTCGAGCAGGACACCGAACTCGTCGCCACCGAGCCGGCCCAGCGTGTCGCGATGGCGGGTATGCTGCCGCAGCATGCGGGTGATGTTCTTCAGCAGTTCGTCACCGGCGAGGTGACCGCAGGAATCGTTGACGACCTTGAACTGGTCGAGGTCGAGGTACAGGAACACGGCCTCGCGCCGGCGGCCCTGCTGAATGGCGTTGAGCGCCGTCGCCAGGCGCTTTTCCATCTCGCGCCGATTCACCGCCCCGGTCAGGTCGTCGTGGCTCGACATCCACGACATGCGCGACAGCGCTTCCTGCTGGTCGGTCATGTCGTGGAAGGTGATGACGGCGCCGCTGGCGTGGCCCGCATTGTCGGTCGTTGCCGTGACCGAGTAGCTGAGGTGGAGTTCCTTACCCTCTCGGCTGGTCAACAGGCAGTCGCCGTCGCGGAAGGCCTCCTGCTGGTCGGTGGCAAGCAGCCTGAGGGCGATATTGCCGAGCGATTCATTCTGCCGCGTGTGCACGGCGAAGACCTCGTCGAGCCTGCGTCCACGGCATTCGTTCAGCGTCCAGCCGAGCATGGCCGAACCGACCGGGTTGATGTACTCGATTGCGCCGTCGATGTTGACCCGGATGACGCCGTCGCCGATCGACTCCAGCGTGATCTGGGCCCATTCTTTCTGCTGGCGGAACTGTTCCTGCGATTCGTACAGTTCGGTGGCATCGGTGAACACCAGGATCGCGCCGTTGGCCCGGTTGCCGCCGTCGATGAAGGGAGCGATGTGCATCTGCCAGACCTGGCTGCCGAGGCGCACGATGCTGCGATGGGCCTGGTGGGAGTCGATCACCTTGCCCAGTATCTCGCGCAGGCCCGCGACCTCGTTGCGCCACGGCAGCGCCGTGATGTGGTCCTGCTCACGGATCTGCGCGACCGGGATCAGCGCCTCGATCGCCGGTACATAGCGTGCAACGCGCATGTCGATGTCGACGACGATCAGCGGCGTGTCGATGCTGTTCTGGATGTTCTGCAGCTGGTTGGCGAGGTATTCGTACTGCCGGGTCTTCTCCTGCAGTTCGTCGTTCAGCGTCAGCAACTCCTCGTTGGACGACTGCAGTTCCTCGTTGGTGGTCTGCAGTTCCTCGTTGGTCGACTGGAACTCCTCGTTCGACGACTGCAACTCCTCGTTGGCCGCCTGCAGTTCCTCGTTGGTCGTCTCGAGTTCCTCGACGACGGTCTGCAGGCTCTCGCGCGTCGAGAACAGCTCGTGTTCCAGCGCCATCAACAACTGCGCGTCGTCGTTGTCGTTACCGTTGAGCGTGATCTCGATATCGTCCTTGCTGGCGCGGGCGATGTGCTGGAACGTGATCATCAGCCAGCCGGGCCGGTTGGGGTCGAACGGCAGCACCAGCAGGCGCTGGCTGCGGCTTTCCTCGACCGGGACAAGCACCTGCTCGGATATCTCGCTGGATACCGTCGCCTCGCGGCGAACCTTGTACAGCAGTGCGCGGAGCGTCGATCGGATCGCGTCGTGGACCAGGCTCAGGATATCGAGCGATGCCGGGCCGGGTTTTACCGACATCATTTCCCCGAGGTCGCCGTAGCTGTACATGACCTCGTTGTGCTGATTGATGACGACACTGGCCGGAGCGAAGCGGCTGGAGAGCAGGCGATTGAGGCGTTCTTCAACACCCTCCAGGGGCGGTCTGCCGGTGTCGGTGGGCCGGCTGTGTGGTCGTGACGGATCCGGCAGCAGCTGGGGCAGGCGCGCACGGTGACCGGGTACGTCCTGGCGCCGGTACAGGCGGTGCTTGGGTGCGGCGCCGGTAAACAGGGTTTCGGCCTGCGCGTTGCTCTCCGACATGCCGAGCATCAACAGTCCCTTCGGCTTGAGGGCGTAATGAAACGTGTCGAACACCTGGCGTTGCAGCTCGTTGTCGAAATAGATCATGACGTTGCGGCAGCTGATCAGGTCGAGTTTCGAAAACGGCGCGTCACGGACGAGGTCGTGGGTCGAGAAAACCACGTGGTCACGTACGCGGCGAATCACCGAGAAACCGCTGGCCGTCTCCTTGAAGTACCGGCCCAGCAGGTCCTTGTCGACGCTGTTGACGGCATCGGCGCTGTATTGGCCGAGCCGGGCGGTCGTCAACGGGTCGGCGCCGATATCCGTCGCGAACACGCGGTACTCGATGTGCTTTCCCTGCTTGCGTACATATTCCTCGATCAGTATCGCGATCGTGTAGGCCTCTTCGCCGGTCGCACACCCGGGAGTCCAGACGCGCATTTCCTCGGTGCTCTTGATCGTGTCGAGATGCTGTTCGATCAACCGACCGAGTTCGGCAAATGCCGTCGGATCGCGGAAGAAGCCGGTGACGCCAATGAAGGCATCGCGGGCGAGGTCGTGCACTTCCCGGGTGTCCTCCGAGAGCAGTGCAAGGTATTCGTCCATCGTGAAGCGGTTGCAGATCGACATGCGGCGTCGGATGCGTCGCTGGATGCTGTTCTTCTTGTAGTGGAGCAGGTTGATGCCGGTCTCGCGCAGGACCATGTCGATGATGGTGCTGTAGACGTCGTCGTTGGCATGCGTTGCGATGTCGGCGCTGGACAGCTTGTTCTGGTCGAAGCTGATCAGCGTCTCGGCGATCTGGCGGGGCGCCTGGATCAGGTCGGCGGCATCGGCATGGATGGCCGACAGGGGCATGCCGTCGTACTTGGCGGTTTTCGGGTCCTGGGCGATCGTGATGCCGCCGGCGGATTTGATTTCCAGCATGCCAGAGGCGCCGTCGGTGCCGGTGCCGGACAGGATCACGCCGATGGCGTTGGCGCCGAGGTCCAGCGCCAGTGACCGGAAGAAGCGGTTGATGTCCGGTTTCGGCATCGGTCCACTGCGGGCCTCCGACAGGCGCATCTGCCCATCCCTGACCTCGATGTCGCGGTTCGGCGGCGTGATATAGATATGATTCACCAGAGGCCGCACGCCATCACTGGCATCGAGCACCGCCATCGGGCTCTCGCGCCGGATCAGGTCGACCAGCATGCTGGTGTGGCTCGGCGAAAGGTGCTGGGTGACGATGAAGGCCATGCGTTGGCTGGGCTTCAGCGAATTGACGAGTTCGCGGATGGCTTCGAGGCCGCCAGCCGACGAACCGATCCCGACAATCAGGGTGGGGAGCGCTTGCTCGTTCATTTCCAGCTATCGCAGTGAAACGGACCCTTCAGCTCCTGGATCGAAAAAGCAGGAGCAGCTTCTTGGCCGTGGTCAGGTCGTCGAAAAAACTGCGCGCCACGTCGGGTGCGTCCATGAAGTTGGTAAAGCCGGCTTCGTCCGACAGGTTGCCGCCGTCCGGGTTCGAGAAGCCCATCGTCCAATCGACGAAATCCCGCTCACGTACCGGCCCCTCGTAAAGCGTTTTCACTTTCTCGTGGCGCCGGTCGCGAGCGATACGGGCGAATATCGCGTGCACAGGATCGCACTCACCTTCGAGAACCGAGAAAAACGACTTGTCTTTATACAGCAGCATCCCGGTGACGTCATGCCTGGCATTGTTGCGTCGTGCCTGCCGGAGCAGGGCCACCAGCTCTCTCCGGGCCATCAGGTGTGCTGCGTTGCTCACGTAAGCCAACTGGATCATTTGTCCATACCACGAGACCGGAAACGACAACTTCAAAAGCATAGCATTCCCTGCCGCGTTAAGACCTTGCGTTACAGGGGTTGGTCTGGACAGCCGGCGGCACCGGCTCTTGACTCCCGGCGAACTGCGTCAACGACCCACATTGCGCTTTTCGGGGGGTGTGCTAAATATCCCGAATGGCATCCAGCACGACTGAAGTCGAGGTCATTTCAGTTGCCGGAGCAACAGGGGGAGTGCAATGCCCGAGCGCTGGTTGCAGATCAAGGGAGACCCGTCGGTCAGGGCGTTCCTGTTCCAGCAGCAACGTGTCGACAGCCTGTTTGACGATCACCTGGATCGTTTGCTGGCGGTCATGCAGACGATGCTGACGGTCAAGGGGGCCTTCCATGTGAAGGCGCACTTCTCGTCATCGCAATTGACCTGCTGGTTCTACGACGATCCCTACAATTACCGTGTCTACGTCAAGGAAGAGGCGATCGATCCCGCGCTGCTCGACTCGCTGCCCGATTACTCCTACGAGCAGCACCCGCCGATCGTTACCATCGACGAAATTTCACCGGTTCTGGCCGAGTTCAAGCGGCTGCGCCTGACCGATGCCCAAGTCTACCTGCGGAATGCTTCGCTGAACCGCATCAACGGCATGATCGGCATGACGTTCTCCTGTGACGGCAGCCACTACATCGCCTGCCGCGACTTCTTTCGACGCCTCGACTGTTTCGGCAAAGATGCCTGAGCGCTGCCGTCCGTCCGGGTGCTTCCCGGGGGTCAGCCGACCAGCAGTGTGATCAGCTGTTTCGGGCCGTGGATGCCGTAGGCCAGGGTTTGCTCGATATCCGCCGTCTTCGACGGGCCGGAGATCAGCAGCGCATTGGTGGGCATGCCTGCCGCCCAGTTCTGCGCCTGGACGAGCTCGGCGAAGTTCTCGTACAGCGTGTCGACGGACAGAACCGCGACATGAGCCGGGGGTACCAGCGACATCAGGCGCGGTTCGTCGGGGTTGGGCCAGAGTACCAGGCTGCCGCTCTCCGCCAGGCCGGCCCGGACGCCGGTGATGGCGACATCGACATCATGAAACAGCGCGTCTTTCCAGTTTTCGATCGGTTCTTCGTAGCGCCTGACATCCAGTTCGGCGGCGTGCCTGCCGGCGACGGTTTCACCAATATCTCCGCGACCGACCAGCACCCGGCGCAGGCCCCGGGATGGCAATTCGGAGTTGACCCAGTCCATCCAGTCGCCGTCGCCGATGCGGTGCACTTCGCCGCGAACCGCCTGCATGCGCTCGACGAAGCTGGCGATGCGCTGCTCGCGGTCCCAGCCAAGCGGCTTCTGGTAGGTGGCTGGCGCCGGCGTCGTCGCCGGTCGATTGGCCCGGAGCCGTTCGAGTATGTTGTGACGTGCGTCAGTCATTGCCGAATCCTTCCTTTTTGGCCAGCTCGCGCAGGCTGCGCGGCGCCGGTTTCGGGGTACTGCGATAGCGCGTCCAGCCGCCCAGTTTCGACGGTGTCAGGGCGCGCAGCCGTGTCGCCGATGCGGCGAACAACCGGTACAGGCCCGGCCGGCTGTAAAGCAGGCGCCACAACTTCCAGGTAGTGGCCTCGGTCGATTTGCGCAGGCTGCCGTGTCCGGGCAGCCCGGCCTGGCCCGGGTGGCCGTCCACGGCCTCGGCACGCAGGCGGTTGATCAGCTTGGGCAGCGGGATCCTGACCGGGCAGACCTCGCCGCAGGCGCCGCACATGGTGCAGGCCGACGTCAGCGTGCCGACCTTGTCGAGGCCGATACGCTGCGGTTCCAGTGCGAGGCCGATCGGCCCCGGGTAGACCGTACCGTAGGCATGGCCGCCGAGCTGGACGTAGACCGGGCAGTGGTTGATGCAGGCGCCGCAGCGGATACAGCGCAGCGTGTCGAGCAGCTCCGCGTCGACGCGGATGCGCGAACGCCCGTTGTCGAGCAGGACCAGGTGGACGGCTTCCGGCCCGTCGAGTTCGCCCGGCTGGCGCGGCCGGCTGATCATGTTGAAGTAGGTCGTGATCGGCTGGCCGGTTGCGGACTTGGTCAGGATCTCCAGCAGCGGCGGGACGTCCGCAAGCTTCTCGACGACCTTCTCGATGCCGGTGATGGCGATGTGAATGCGCGGCGCGGTCGTGCTCAGGCGGCCGTTTCCCTCGTTCTCGACCAGGCACAGCGTGCCGGTCTCGGCCACGGCAAAGTTCACCCCGGAGATACCGGCATCGGCAGTGGCGAAGCGGTGGCGCAGGATCTCGCGTGCGCTGTTGGTCAGCTCGTTGATGTCCTCGGTGTACGGGATCTCTGGGTGGAAGCGCTTGAACAGCTCGGCAACGTCGCGGCGGTTCTTGTGGATGGCCGGCGCAACGATATGCGACGGCGGTTCCTCGGCCAGCTGGATGATGTACTCGCCGAGGTCCGACTCGATGACCTCGATACCGTGTTGCTCGAGGTCGTGGTTGAGCTCGGTCTCTTCCGACACCATCGACTTGCCCTTGACGACGGTTTTCGCGCCGGCCGCCTGCAGGATCCCGCGGATGATGCTGTTGGCCTGTTGCGGGTTCTCGGCCCAGTGCACCTGGATGCCGTTCTCGGTCAGTTTGCGTTCCAGCTGCTCGAGCAGCTCGGGTTGCCGCACCAGCGAGTTGGCCCGTACCGCCCGTGCCTGGTCACGCAGCGCCTGCAACTGGGCGTCGTCGGGAAACTGCTTGGCCCGGTGCGCCATGATGCCGGTCAGCGCCCTGCGGAAGTTGGTCCGCATCTGGTCGTTGTGCAGGGCATCGTCGATGCGTGCGTGGAAGGCCCTTGACTGGTCCTGCGACGTGCTGCTGCTGGTGGTACTCATCGTTTGGTGCGCTCCCACAGGAACTCGGCAACGTGCTGCGTCTGCGGCCCGTTGCCCTGTTTTTCGAATGCGCCGCCGATGTTCATCAGGCAGCCGCAGTCCTGGCTGATGACGACGCTGGCCCCGGTTGCACGCAGCGCGTCGGTCTTGTCCTTTACCATCGCGCCGGAGATGTCGGCCTGCTTGACCGCGAACGTGCCACCGAAACCACAACACTCGGGTTTGCGTTCCTGGGTCAGCACCTCGACGTTGCCGAGCTGGCCGACCAGCGACTCGATGCGGTCGGCGACGCCCATCTCGCGGCGTGCCGAACAGGAAGTATGGATCGCGATACGGACCGGTTCGCCGAGATCGTCCAGCCGGATGTCGAGGACATCGACGAGGAACTCGGTCAGTTCGTACGTTCTCGCGGCGATGGCCAGTGCTTTCGCCTCGTCGGGTTGGCCGGCGAACAGCTCGGGCCAGTGGGTCCGGATCATGCCGCCACAGGAGCCCGACGGCACGACGACGGGAATGTCGCGCTCGAAGCAGGCGAGCTGGGCACGCGCCACGGCCAGGGCGTCATCGCGGTAGCCGGAATTGAACGCCGGCTGGCCGCAGCAGGTCTGGTCCTGTGGGAATAAGACGCGGACGCCCTCGCGTCGCAGCAGTTCCATGCCGGCGAGTCCCGCGTCGGGGTACATCAGGTCGACCAGGCAGGTGGCGAAGTAGTAAACGCTGTCGGGTTTTTTCATGTTCGGGTCTTCGGTGATGAATTCAGCAGCCAACCTCGACCGGTCCCAGGTCGTCGGCCGGGTCCCTGTCGGTGCCGGGCTCGCCGGGAGGTCGAAACAGCTCGGGGTTCATGGTCTTCAGTGATTCGGCGACGACCGGCTCGAACGCCATCTGCGACAGGATGTCGCGGTGCAGATCGATGCCGGGAGCGATTTCGGTCAGCATCAGCCCGTCCCGGGTCAGCTCGAACACGGCGCGCTCGGTGATATAGCTGATGCGCTGACCGCGCTCGAACGCGGCGCGGCCGTTGAATGTCAGGTGCTGGACCTGCTCGACAAACTTGCGGTTGCGGCCTTCGCGGCGGACCCGGATGCCGTCGGCGTCGATACCGAGTTCCGTTCCGCCCGAGGTGAAGGTGCCGAGAAAGGCCACAGACTTCGCGTTCTGGCTGATGTTGACGAAACCACCGGCGCCCGCGGTGCGCGTTCCGAAGCGGCTGACGTTGACATTGCCGTCGCGATCGACCTCGGCCATGCCGAGGAAGGCCTGGTCGAGGCCGCCACCGTCGTAAAAGTCGAACTGGGCTGGCTGGTCGACGACCGCCTGCGCATTGGCGGCGGCGCCGAAGCTGAGACCGCCGGCGGGAATCCCGCCGATGCCACCAGGCTCGACCGTCAGCGTCACCCGCGCCAGCGTGCCGTTCTCGGCGGCCGCGACGGCCACCGATTCCGGCATGCCGATGCCGAGGTTGACGATTGCGCCGGCCTGCAGCTGGCAGGCGGCGCGCCGGCCGATCAGCAGGCGCTCGTCGTATGCCGCCCTGACGTTGCCGGCGGCGACGCGGATGTCGCCGGTGTAAGCCGGGTTGAAGGCCTCGCTGAAGGTCTGCATGTGCTCGTCGGGTGCGGCGACGACGACATGGTCCACGAGTATCCCGGGAATGCGCACGAGGTGCGGGCTCAGCACGTGTCGGGTGGTCAGCCTTTCCACCTGCACGATGACGATGCCGCCGGAGTTGTGTGCGGCCTGTGCGATCGCGAGTGATTCGAGATGCAGTGCCTCGTGTTCCATCGTGATATTGCCGTCGGCGTCGGCGGTGGTGCCGCGCAGGAAGGCAACGTCGATGGGGAAGGCCTTGTAGAACAGGTAGTCCCGGCCGTCGATCGGCATCAGGCGGACAATGTCCTCGGTGGCGGCCGCGTTCAGCTTGCCGCCATCAACTCTCGGGTCGGCAAAGCTGTGCAGGCCGACGTGGGTCAGCGCTCCCGGTCTGCCGGCCGCGATGTCGCGGAAAAGATGCGAAATGACGCCCTGTGGCAGGTTGTAGGCTGCAACCTTGTTTGCCGCCGCCAGTGCACCCACCTTGGGCGCCAGGCCCCAGTGACCGCCGATAACGGTGTGGAGCAGGCCTTCGTGGCCGAGATGGTTCAGGCCGCGGTCGCCACCGTCACCCTGACCCGCGGCATAGACGAGGCGAAGGTCGCGCGGTGAGCCGGTATCGACGAAGCGTTGCTCGAGGGCCCTGAGCAGGCCTTCGGGCACGCCGATGCCGACGAATCCACCGGTCGCCAGTGTCTTGCCGTCGGCAATGCGGCCGACGGCCTCGTCTGCGGTGCAGACCTTGCGGTTGCTCGATTGGGCCATGCCTTCCGTTCGCTAGTTGTCGCTGTGGTAAATCGACGTGTACAGCTTCGAGTTGCGCGACAGACGGGCCTGGTCGCGGAACTCGTGGAACGCCTGGTACGCGAAGTCGAGGTGGTGGCGGGCATTGTCGCGCGCCTGCACGGCGTCACGATCCATGATCGCGGTCACGATGCTCTTGTGCTGGCCGCAGATCTGGGCGACGAATTTCGGCTCGGCATAGAACTGGTCCAGATACGAGTTGATCGTGTTCTCGAGCACGTCGCGCACGGCGCGCATGAAGTGCGCGAGTACGAGATTGTGCGCGCTTTCGATGACCGCCATGTGGAAGTCGCCGTCGACTTGCAGCTTCTCGAAGCTGGACGCGTGCGACCGATGTACCTCGGCCATCAGGTTGTAGCGGGCCCAGAGTCGCTCGCGGTCCGCCTCGGTGGCGCGACTCGCCGCGTTGAACGCGGCGACGCCTTCCAGTTCCTTGCGCACGTCGAGGGTATCGAACTCGGCGTCCGGCTGGTCTTTGAGCAGGGCCAGCAGCGGATCGCTGAACCCGCTCGACAGGTTGTCCGCGACAAAGGAGCCGCCACCCTGGCGGGTGTTCAGCAGGCCCTTGCTGGCCAGCTTCTGGATGGCCTCGCGCAACGACGGTCGTGAAATACCGAGGCGCTCGGCGAGTTGTCGTTCGGCGGGCAGGCGTTCGCCGGGGGAAAGTGTCCCGTCGGCGATCATGCCTTCGATCTGTTCGGCGATCTGGTCTGAGAGTTTGCGGCGCTGCACGATGATTTTATGGTCTTACCAATTTACCTAGCCAGTGTAGACAGGGATTCCCGTTAACACAAGCCACAATTTCCTGTTCCCTGCCAATCTGCAACCAGTTCCCTGGCCGGCTGAAAATATGGCCTAAATTCGATTGTTATACGCAGAAAACCGGCATTTTCTAATATTCAGATGTCATTCGACAGCGAAATCCATGCTTGACACGGGTTAATTTTCTGCCAGACTTCGCTGGCCTTACCAATTGACCAGTTGGTGGCCGTAGCAGTAGAACACCAATACATCACTGAACGAAGTCCCTTGTCTGGAGGAACTGATGAAAAAGACCCTGATTGCCCTCGCGACTGCATCTGCGCTGTCGCTCAGTCTTGCAGCCACGCCGGCTTTCGCCGCCAAGAAGGTGCTGTTGAAACTACCGGTGTGGTTTGGCACCCACCTGACGGGCCTCGGCTCGACACCCGCGTGGCTGGCCGAGCATGTCAACGAGGCCTCCGATGGCAGCGTCAAGATCAAGATCTACGAGCCGGGCAAACTGATCCCGCCGAAGGAGATCCTCGAGTCGGTGTCGAAGGGGCAGGTCAACGCCGGCTGGACCACGCCGGGCTACAACACCGGCCTGCTCGGCCAGAAAGGCGCCATCTTCTCGGCCGTGCCGTTCGGCCCGGATGCGCCGGAGTTCCTGGCCTGGGTCTACTACGGTGACGGTCGCAAGCTGTGGCAGGAGGTCTATGACCAGGCCGGTTACAACGTGCACTCGATCCCGTGTTCGATCATCGCGCCGGAGACCTCGGGCTGGTTCTCCAAGCCGATCGACAAGCCGGAAGACCTCAACGGCCTGCGCATGCGCTTCTTCGGCCTTGGTGCCCTGGTCATGGAGAAACTCGGTGTGAGCACTTCACTGTTGCCGTCGGCGGAGATCTTCCCCGCACTCGAGAAGGGGGCGATCGATGCCACGGAGTTCTCGATGCCGGCCATCGACAAGCTGCTCGGTTTCCACAAGATCCTGAAGTACAACTACTTCCCCGGTTGGCACCAGCCGGCCACGATGTTCGACCTGATCATCAACAAGGACACCTGGAAGGGCATGAGCAAGTCGCAGCAGGCCGTCGTCGAGATGGGCTGCAAGGCGGCGATGCTCGACGGCCTCGCGCTGGGTGAGGCGATCCAGTTCCCGGAGATCAAGGCCAATGCCGAGCGCGGCGTCGAGGCACGTTACTGGTCCGACGACATGCTGAACACCTTCCGTTCGAAGTGGAACGAGGTGGTTGCCGAAGAGAGTGCCAAGGATCCGGAATTCAAGCGCATCTACGACAACCTGGAGGCATTCCGCGCCGATTACGCCGAGTGGAACAAGCTGGGCTTCCTGCCACGCCCGGGTACGGTCAAGGTCGCGGACTGATACCGGTAATCCATGCCTGACCGCTGCGCCGCCCCGGTTCCGCCGGGGTGGTGCGGTGGTGGTCGGGGACGAATCACACTGGCCATCGCGTCGATCGAGCGTCGTTGGATGCCGTCACGCGTTCGCAAAACCACGGGATCAAGACCATGTCTGCAACCAGCGTAGAGCCGCAGTTCAGAATACCGATTGTCGAGTTCCTCAACGGCATCGTCCGGCGCGTGGCTGAAGTCGCGGCCTGGCTGAATGTCGTGTTGATCGCCGTCATCGTCGTCCAGGTCGTCATGCGCTACGGCTACAATCGCGGCCTGGTGCCGCTCGAAGAGCTGATGTGGCACCTGTACGCCGTCGCGTTCATGTTCGGCATGGCGTATGCCGTCACCAACGATTCGCATATCCGGGTCGACCTCGTACACATGGCCCTGCCGAAGCGTGCGCAGCACGTTTTCGAGATCCTCGGCATCCTGTTGTTGCTGATGCCGTTCCTGGTCATCCTGTTCGATCACAGCCTGGGCTGGGTCGCCGAGGCCTACCGGATCAACGAGTCCTCGCAGAACCCGACCGGCCTGCCGTACCGCTGGATCATCAAGGCCGTGGTGCCGATCACGATGGCCCTGATCTTCATTGCTGCGCTTGCCCGCCTGATCCAGGAGGTCAGCCTGCTACTGCACTACGGCAAGGAACCCGATGACAGCACCCCTGGGCGTGTATCAATGATGCGCCACCTGTTCAAACCGCAGGCATCCTCTGACAACGACAATGGGGGGGCTGCGTGATGCACCTCGAACCCGAAAACTATCTCGTCATCGCGATGTTCGCGTCGTTCATCGTGTTGTTGTTCACGGGCTTCCCCGTGGCCTGGGTTCTGGCCGGTGTCGGTGTCGGCTTCGCTGGTATCGCCTACTGGACCGACAGCATGGACCTGACCGTGACCGGTCTCGACTACAACACGCTCGGCCTGTTGACCGGCCGTATCTTCAGCATCATGGACAACTGGGTGCTGGTGGCGCTGCCGATGTTCATTTTCATGGGGTTGATGCTCGACAAGTCGGGTGTCGCCGAGCGCATGATGCACTCGATGCAGAAGCTGTTCGGCAACGTCAGGGGCGGACTTGCCATCACCGTGACGCTGATCGGCATCATCCTCGCCGCGTCGACCGGCATTATCGGCGCTTCGGTCGTGCTGTTAGGCGTCATGTCGATGCCGATCATGCTGAAGCAGAACTACCACAAGCCGCTGGCGCTCGGCACCGTGGCGGCCTCGGGTTGTCTCGGTATCCTGATCCCGCCGTCGATCATGCTGGTCATCATGGGTGACCAGTTGGGCGTATCGGTCGGTGACCTTTTCATGGGGGCGGTGTTCCCCGGCCTGATCCTGGGTCTGTTGTACATCGCCTACATCTACGTGTATGGCCGCTTGTTCCCGGAGAACGCCCCGCTCGCAGCCGACCACGCCACGATCGAACTGAAGGATGTCATGCAGGTCATGCTCGATATCCTGCCGCCGGCGGCCCTGATCCTGGCCGTGCTGGGCTCGATCTTTGCCGGCGTTGCCACCGTTACGGAGGCATCGGGTATCGGGGCGCTGGGTGCCACCGTGTTGTCGGCCGCTTATCGCAAGCTCGACTTCGCCGTGTTCAAGGAGGTCGTGATCAACACGATGAACACCTCGGCCTACATCTTCGCGATCTTCGTCGGTGCGACCATCTTCGCGCTGGTGTTGCGTGAGTGTGGTGGTGACGAGTTGATCGAAACAGCATTGAGCAGCCTCGGTTTCGGCCCCTACGGCCTGATTGCCGTGATCCTGCTGATCGTCTTCCTGCTTGGTTTCTTCCTCGACTGGATCGAGATAAGCCTGATCATGCTGCCGCTGCTGGGGCCGGTCATCGCGGGTCTCGACCTCGCCGTGGATGGTTACGGCGTCGTCGACAACCCGAACCTGGTCTGGTTCGCGCTGCTCGTTGCCGTGACCTTGCAGACCTCGTTCCTGACACCACCCGTCGGCTTCGCCATCTTCTACCTGAAGGGGGTCTGCCCGCCGAGCGTCAAGCTGCTCGATATATACAAGGGCGTCGTGCCTTTCATCGTGCTGCAGCTGATCGGTCTGGGGTTGGTGTTCTTCTTCCCTCAACTGGTTACCTGGTTGCCGGCCGTGGCGTACGCTAACTGACCGTCGTGGAACAAACCGGAGAGCGCGCATGAGTGTGGGAAATGCTGCAGCATTGAAGGTGGAACTGGCCGCGTTCATCGACGCCGACCGGTTGATCGACGATCCCTTGCGTCTGCTGGCCTACGGCACCGACGCGAGTTTCTATCGCCTGGTGCCTCAGTTGGTGGTCAAGGTTGTCGATGAAGACGAGGTGTCTCGCCTGCTCCGGCTCGCGCATCGCTACTCGACCCCGGTCACCTTTCGCGCTGCCGGCACCAGCCTGTCCGGCCAGTCGGTGACCGACTCGGTGCTGGTCATGCTCGACGGCAACGCCTGGCGCGAATACGCGATCGACGACACGGCCGACGTGATCCGGCTGCAGCCGGGCATTATCGGCGCGCAGGCCAACCGCTACCTGGCGCCCTTCGAGCGCAAGATTGGTCCCGATCCGGCTTCGATCGCGACGTGCAAGATCGGCGGTATCGCCGCGAACAATGCCTCCGGCATGTGCTGCGGTGTGGCCCAGAACAGCTACCAGACGCTGGTTTCGATGCGGCTGATCCTGGCCGACGGGACCCTCGTCGATACTGGCGACGAAGCCAGTCGTGCCGCGCTGCACGCATCCAATCCGGAACTGTTGGCCGGGCTCGCCGAGTTGGTTGCCGACGTGCGTGCGAACCCGTCGCTGGCGAAGCGGATTGCGCACAAGTTCAAGATCAAGAACACGACCGGGTACAGCCTGAATGCGTTGGTCGACTACGAAGACCCGGTAGACGTTCTGCAGCACCTCGTGATCGGTTCCGAGGGGACGCTGGGATTCATCGCCGAGATCACCTACCGGACCGTGCCGGAGTACCCGCACAAGGCCAGCGCGCTGGTGTTCTTTGCCGACGTGGCCGGCGCCTGCGCGGCCGTGGCCCGCCTGAAGACCGAGCCGGTCGACGCCGTCGAGATCATGGACCGGGCGGCATTGCGTTCGGTCGAAGACAAGCCGGGGATGCCGGCCGAGCTGGCCGGTCTGCCCGACACCGCGGCGGCGCTGTTGATCGAAACGCGTGCCCCGACGCACGCGGCGCTGGCGGCCAATGTGTCCCGCCTCACTGCGGTGCTGGGCGAGACCAATACCCACGGCCCGGTGGCGTTCACCGATGTGCCGGCGGAGTTCGCCGCGCTGTGGAAGATCCGCAAGGGCATGTTCCCTTCAGTCGGTGCGGTGCGCGAGGCCGGGACCACGGTCGTGATCGAGGACATTGCGTTTCCGGTTCCGCGCCTGGCCGAGGGTACGGTCGCACTGCAGCAGCTGTTCGTGAAGCACGGCTATCCTGGCGCGATCATTTTTGGCCATGCCCTGGAGGGCAACCTGCACTTCGTCATCACGCCCGACTTCGGCGACGCGCGCGAGGTCGAGCGCTACCACGCCTTCATGGACGAACTCTGCCACATGGTGGTCGACGAGTATGACGGTTCGCTGAAGGCCGAGCACAGCACCGGGCGCAACATCGCGCCCTACGTCGAACTGGAGTGGGGAGCCGAAGCCTACGCGCTGATGAAGCGGATCAAGGCGCTGCTCGATCCGCACGGCCTGCTGAATCCGGGTGTCGTACTCAACGACGACGCCGAGGTGCACATCAAGAACCTGAAGTCGATGGCCGCCGTCGACCCGCTGGTCGACCGATGCATCGAGTGCGGGTTCTGCGAGCCGATCTGCCCGTCGCGCGAACTGACCCTGACGCCGCGTCAGCGCATCGTCGTGCTGCGTGAGCAGGCGCGGCTGGAGGCCGCCGGCATCGATGTCGCCAGCACCGAATTGATGCGCGAGTTCGACTACGCGGTCGAGGCCACCTGCGCCGGTGACGGCCTGTGCGCGACCCGCTGCCCGGTCGGTATCGACACCGGACAGATGATGCGTGAACTGCGTGCCAATGGCCGTGGTGAGACCAGCCGCAGCGTTGCGCGCTGGGTCGACGGACACATGGGCGGGGTGACGTCGGCGACACGTGGCGGCCTGCGCCTGGTGCACGGTATCAGCCGGGTGGCCGGGAATGACGTGCTGGAAAAAGTCACCTCCGGTATTCGTCGGTTAAGCGGTGAGCGTATTCCAGACTGGCACCGATGGATGCCGCGCCCGGGGCGTGGCGTTTCCAATACTCAGGTACCACGAAAACTAAACCTTGCTCCGGCTGGGCGATGTGTATATTTCAGCGCCTGCGTGAGTCGCAGTATGGGAACGGCCAGTTGCGACAGCGAATCGCGCGATCTCGTCGAGATCATGCACTCGCTGCTCGAGAAGGCCGGGTTCGAGGTGGTGATCCCAACGGAAGTGAACGCACAGTGCTGTGGCATGCCCTTCAAGAGCAAGGGCTTTACCGACAGCGCCGCGTCGGCCGCGCGCCGATTGCAGGACAGCCTGTGGCAGGCCTCGGAAGGAGGCCGTCTGCCGGTACTGTGCGACACGAGTCCCTGTACCGCGCGCATGCAGGAACAGTTTGACAGACAGTTGAAGATTTACGAGCCCGTCGGCTTCATCCGGCATTGCCTGTTGCCGCAGATGGAGCAGGTCGAGCAGGTCGACAGCATTGCGCTGCACGTGACCTGCAGCGCCCGCAAGATGGGACTGGAGGAGGATTTTTACGCAGTCGCCAGCGCATGCGCCAAAAGCGTGTTCGTCCCCGAAGAGGACGGCTGTTGCGGCTTTGCCGGAGACAAGGGTTTCGATACCCCGGAGCTGAACGCCAGCGCCCTGTCCCGGCTTAAACGACAATTACCAGAAGGTTGCGACCAAGGTTACTCGAACAGCAGAACCTGTGAGATTGGCCTGTCGCGCCACACCGGAATTCCCTACCGCTCGATTGCCTACCTGGTGGATCGCTGTTTCGCGGCCCGCAGGCAATCGCCGGAGGGATAAACAATCCGAGTCGCCGTATCCAGTATGGCTCGGACTGTATGGGGGCCCAACCGGCCCTGTTAACCGGCCGCGTGCAGTGATCCTGCATGCGGAGGTCGACATAGCGAAATTGCCTGCACCTCCCCGTGCTGTTTCCTCGGGGTGGCTGGGAAGAACTTTGTCTGCCTCTTTGCCACCAAAACCGGAGGAAACGACACGTGAGCCCATCTCACCTGTTCGATATCGCACCAGGCGCCGTCAGTGGTTTTCGCCCTGCCTTCTTCGGCGAAGGCCTGCCGTCCCGGCGTGATCCTGTTCGACCCTTACCAGGGCGTCATCCCTCCCTTCGTTCGGCAGCAGATCGAGCTGTCGCCGGTGTTCGTTTGTCCGGCACGGGCCAACTGGTTGCCTGTCATGGCTGCACGGTCGCGCGAACCGTCAGCCGGCACTGTTTACCAAAGGGGTAACAAGCATGTTTCAAGTACGCATACACGGCCGCGGCGGGCAGGGAGTAGTGTCCGCCGCGGAGATGTTGTCTATCGCCGCTTTCGAAGAGGGGAAGCACTCGCAGGCGGTGCCCAGTTTCGGTTCCGAACGCATGGGCGCGCCGGTCGTTGCCTACGTTCGTATCGATGACGAAGAGATCGAACTGCGCGAGCCGGTACTCGACCCGAACCTGCTGATCGTCCAGGACCCGACGCTGTTCGCCGCCATCGATGTGTTTGCCGGTCTGAAAGACGACGGCTACGTGTTGATCAACTCGAACAAGAGCCTGGAGGAACTCGGTATCACGGAGGCCACGAACAAGTTGCCGGAAGGGCACGTGGTCACCGTCGCTGCAACCGAACTGGCGATGAAGCACCTCAAGCGGCCGACGCCGAATACCGTGCTCTTGGGCGCGTTCACTGCGATGAGCGACACGCTGCAGATCGACTCGGTGTGCGACGCCATCATGCGCAAGTTTCCGGGCAAGGTCGGTGAGATGAACGTCGTCGCCGCCAGGGCGGCGTACCAGGCTGCCACGGCCGCTTAACCAGGAGTAACGAACAATGCTCAAACAAGTAGAAGGCTCCCATGCCGTCGCCGAGGCTGTTGGCCTGTGTCGGCCACAGGTGATCTCGGCCTATCCCATCACCCCGCAGACCCATATCGTCGAAGACCTGGGTGCGATGGTGAAGTCCGGCGAAATCAAGGGCTGCGAGTTCCTGTTGGTGGAATCGGAGTTCGGCGCCCTGTCCGCCTGTATCGGTTCTTCCGCCGCCGGTGCGCGCAGCTACACCGCGACCTCCAGCCAGGGCATGCTGTTCATGATGGAGGCGGTCTACAACGCTTCCGGTATGGGCCTGCCGATCGTCATGACCGTCGGCAACCGTGCCATCGGTGCGCCCATCAACATCTGGAACGACTGGGGCGATTCCATGTCGGCGCGCGATGCCGGCTGGATCCAGCTGTTCGCGGAGAGCAACCAGCAGTCCGTCGATGTGCACATCCAGGCCTTCAAACTGGCCGAGCAGTTGAGCATGCCGGTCATGGTCTGCATGGACGGCTTCATCCTGACGCACTCGTACACGCGGGTGGACATTCCGACCCAGGAGCAGGTCGATCAGTTCCTGCCGCCGTTCTCGCCGCGCCAGGTGCTGGACCCGGCCTCGCCGCTGTCGATGGGCGCCATGGTTGGTCCCGAGGCTTTCACGGAAGTGCGCTATCTCGCGCATCACAAGCAGCAGGAGGCACTGGACCTGATCCCGAAACAGGCTGCCGAGTTCGAGGCGATCTTCGGGCGTGATTCGGGTGGCCTGATCAAGAAGTGGGACAGCGATGGTGCCGAAACGGTGGTCCTGACCATGGGCTCGGTCATCGGCACCATGAAAGAGGTGCTGGCGGGCATGCGCGAAGACGGTCACTCCATCGGTGCCATCACCCTGCGTTCGTTCCGCCCGTTCCCGACCGCGGTACTGCGCGAGGCACTGAAAGACGCCAAGCGCGTCATCGTGTTCGAGAAGAGCCTGGCCGTCGGCATGGGCGGCATCCTGTCGATGAACGTGCGTATGGCGCTGCAGGATCATCCGCTGAAAGTCCACTCGGTTATCGGTGGGCTCGGTGGTCGGCCGATTACCCGTGCCAACCTGCGTCGCATGTTCGAGAAAGGGTTGCGCGGCGAACTCGAGGAGCCGCACTTCCACGATATCAACATGGATATCGTCAATCGCGAGATCGAGCGCGAAAAGAGCCAGTGGAAATCGGGCTCCACCGCGGAAAACATTCTTCAGGACATCGGCGTCGTCGCCGCCGCGAAGACCATTTGACGGAGGCGAGTCATGACACAGATTCCAGAATCAAAGCAGAAGGTCAAGTTCTACCAGACGGGCACCTTCACCGTCGGCAACCGTCTGCTGGATGCCGAACAACGTACCGTACAGGCCACGATGGACCGTTCCAACTCGCTGGACTCGGGCCACCGCGCCTGCCAGGGTTGCGGAGAGGCCCTGGGCGCGCGCTTTGCCATTGACGCGGCGATGCGTGCAACCAACAACCAGTTGATCGCCGCCAACGCGACCGGCTGTCTCGAGGTGTTCACCACTCCGTACCCGGAGACGGCGTGGTCGATACCTTGGATCCACTCGCTGTTCGGCAACGCTGCCGCTGTTGCTTCCGGCATCGCCGCAGCCATGAAGGCCACCGGGCGGGACGACGTTCGCGTCATTGCACAGGGTGGTGACGGTGGTACCACCGACATCGGTTTCGGTTGCCTGTCCGGCATGTTCGATCGCAACGACGACGTGTTGTACATCTGCTACGACAACGAGGCCTACATGAACACCGGTGTGCAGCGCTCCAGTGCCACACCCGGCGCTGCGCGTACCGCGACCACGATGCCCGTCGGTGAAGACCCGGGTAATGCCTTCAATACCGGCAAGAGCGTGCCGTTGATCGCCATGGCCCACATGATCCCGTATGTCGCCACGGCCTCCGTGCATGACCTGCAGGACCTCGAGTACAAGGTCACCAAGGCGATGCAGGTGCGCGGTGCACGCTACATCGAAATCTTCGTGCCTTGCCCCCTGGGTTGGGGGTCGGTTCCAGGCGATACCGTCAAGATCGCCCGCCTCGCCGTGGAGTCGGGAATGTACCCGCTGTTCGAAGCGGAGGACGGCGAGGTCACCGGTGTGACCAAGATTCGCCGCCAGGTGCCGGTCGGCGATTACCTCAAGACACAGCGTCGCTTTGCGCATGTGCTCAAGCCGGACAACGCCCACCAGTTGGCGCAGTTGCAGGCAGTTGCCGATCGCAACATCAAGCGTTTTAGTCTCACCACTCCAGAGGAGGCCTGATCATGCCCAGCGAAACTGTCGTGCAACAAAAACCCTTCGCCATCACGCTGGACGTCGGCAGCAGCCTGCTCAACAAAACGGGTACCTGGCGGACCCAGCGCCCGGTCTACCTGGACCGCTTGCCGCCCTGTAATGCCGGCTGCCCGGCGGGTGAGAACATCCAGGCCTGGCTCGGCTTTGCCGAAGAAGGCGACTACGAGGGCGCCTGGCGCCAGATCATGGATGACAACCCGCTGCCTGCAACCATGGGCCGGGTCTGCTACCACCCTTGCGAGGGCGCCTGCAACCGCGTCAAGTTGGACGACGCCGTCGGCATCAATTCGGTGGAGCGTTTCCTCGGTGACCAGGCACTGAAATACGACTGGAAAATGGCGGCCGGTTCGTCCACTGGCAAGAAGGTCATGATCCTGGGTGCCGGCCCTGCCGGACTCTCTGCTGCTTACCACCTGGCCCGCAAGGGACACGCGGTGACCATCTACGAATCGTCGCCGCAGGCGGGTGGCATGATCCGATACGGTATTCCCAAGTACCGCATGCCGCGCGAAAAACTCCGTGCGGAGATTGCGCGTATCGAGGAGATGGGCGTAACGATCGAACTCAACACGCGTATCGACGACGTGATGCAGGCCAAGGAGCAGGGTGGTTTCGATGCCGTGTTCCTGGGTATCGGCGCACAGCTGCCAAAGCGCATCGACATTGACCAGGAAGGCGATACGCCGATGTTCGACGCGGTCGAGGTGCTGCGTGACACCGAGGTCGAGAACCTCACCAAGCTGCGCGGTCGCGTCCTCGTCTACGGCGGCGGCAACACCGCGATGGACGTGGCGCGTACCAGCGTACGCCTGGGTGCGTTGCAGACCACGGTCATCGTCGTGGAGTCGCGTGAAGACATGCCGGCGCACGAGTTCGAGGTGCACGAAGCGATCGAGGAAGGCGCCGACATCGTCAACCTGCGGTCCATCAGGGAGATCAGGGGCAACTCGGTGACCCTGGAGTTCATGGTTCCCGGCGAGGGCCGCTGGCCCCAGCCGACCGGGCAGTTCGAGACCGTCGAGGCCGACGTCATTGTCCAGGCCCTCGGCCAGAACATCGAGACCGACTTCCTCGAGCGCATCGACGGACTGGAAGTCCGCGACGGTATCGTCCAGGTCGACCGGGGCATGATGACCGGCTGCGAAGGGGTATTTGCCGGTGGCGACATGGTGCCTTCGCAGCGCACCGTGACCACGGCCATTGGCCACGGCAAGAAGGCGGCACGCAATATCGATGCCTTTCTGCGCGGGGAAAGATACCTCCCGGCCGAGAAGCACGAGATCGTCGATTTCGACAAGCTCAACACCTGGTACTACACCGATGCGCCGCGCACGGTGCGTCCGATGCTCGACGTGGTGCGCCGCCAGTCCGGTTTCGCCGAAGTGGTCGGTGATCTCGACGAAAACAATGCCCAGTACGAGGCCCGTCGTTGCATGTCCTGCGGCAACTGCTTCGAGTGTGACAACTGTTATGGCGTTTGTCCGGATAACGCGGTCACCAAGCTGGGTCCCGGCAAGCGCTTCGAGTTCAAGTACGACTACTGCAAGGGTTGTGCGGTCTGCGCAACAGAGTGCCCCTGTGGTGCGATAAAGATGGTGGCGGAGGCAATCTGACGACCAATAGAAGCTATACTGGCGTTAATGCAGGCGTGGCCCCCGGCACCCCGGGGGTCATGGTTGTACGTCAGAATGGTTGTCGAATGGTCTCGATTGGGCAGTCTATTGCCCGTTCGCATTCGGTTCTGCCGCCTGTACGTTCGAGTGCCCTCGGCGACGTGCACTGCCAATGCGTACCCGGTTCGGTTCGAACGGGCCGTCGTGGACAGTTGCGCCGACCATGCACACCTGTTCGACACACAACGTGAATGCACCTTGATCTTCAGGCCGCGGACACGCGGTCGGCGGACGCTGAGGAACTGCCGGAGTCACCGAATACCATCGCCGAAAGTCATGACAACTGCTGAAAGCACGCCGTAACGCGGCTACATGGGAGTGTTAAGAATGGCATCAGATACCATGAAACTGGACATCGATCCCCAGGAGACCGGGGAATGGGAGGAGGCGATCGACGTCGTCGTCGAACGTGATGGCGCCGAACGTGCAGGGTTCCTGCTGCGCAAGACCATCGACAAGGCCTACGAGGCCGGTGTCGAACCGCCGGACACGGCGCACACCCCCTACGTCAACACGATTCCGGTAGACAAGCAGCCGACCTACCCGGGCAAGCTCGAACTCGAACGTCATATCCTGCGCGCCCTGCGCTGGAACGCAACGGCGATGGTGGTGCGGGCCAACCGCAAGCCGGCTTCACCTGGTGGCCATATCGCGTCGTTCCAGTCGTCGGCGATCATGTACGAAGTCGGCTACAACCATTTCTGGAAAGGGCCCAATCACGCGAACGGCCCCGACATGTTATTCATCCAGGGACATACGGCCCCTGGCACGTACGCGCGCGCCTACCTCGAAGGCCGCCTGAGCGAAGGCCAGCTCGACAACTTCCGTATCGAGGCCGATGGCAAGGGCATCTCGTCTTACCCGCACCCGTACCTGATGCCGAACTTCTGGCAGTTTTCGACGGTATCGATGGGTCTTGGCCCGATCATGGCGATCTACCAGGCCCGCTTCCTCAAGTACCTCGAGCATCGTGGGCTGGCCAAGGTTGCCGAGAAGCACAACGAGGGCCGCAAGATCTGGGCCTTCCTCGGCGATGGCGAGATGGACGAGCCGGAGTCGCAGGGCGCGATCGCGCTGGCATCGCGCGAGAAACTCGACAACCTGGTGTTCGTCGTCAACTGCAACCTGCAGCGTCTCGACGGCCCGGTGCGCGGGAACGGCAAGATCGTGCAGGAACTCGAGGGCAATTTCCGCGGCGCCGGCTGGAACGTCATCAAGGTACTGTGGGGCGGCGGCTGGGACCGCCTGTTGGCGCAGGACACGACCGGGCTGCTGCACCGCCGCATGATGGAATGCGTCGATGGCGAGTACCAGAACTTCAAGAACAAGGGCGGCGCCTACACGCGCGAGCATT
>JAGRGW010000187.1 GCA_020445315.1 Gammaproteobacteria bacterium | reverse complement strand
TGCGCAAGTCCGGCCAGGCCAAGGCGGCAAAGAAAGCCGGTCGTACGGCAGCCGACGGCGTCATCGTCATTGCCAGCAACGACGGCGGTACCCGGGCGGTCATGGTCGAAGTCAACTGCGAGACCGATTTCGTTGCCAAGGACGAGAACTTCAAGTCGTTCGCCGAGGCCGTCGGTGAGCGCGTGCTCAACAGCGATGCGGCAGACGTGGAGGCCCTGATGGCCATGCCGCTGCACGAGGGCGAGGACACGACGATCGAAGAGGCGCGCCAGGCGCTGGTGTCCAAGATCGGCGAGAACATGAACGTCCGGCGTTTCGTCAGGCTCGATGCAACGGGTCAGATTGCCAGCTACAGCCACGGCGTGCGTATCGGCGTGCTGGTCGACCTGAGCGGTGGGGATGACGGCTTGGGCCGCGACGTGGCGATGCACGTTGCCGCCAGCAACCCGGTCTGTATCAGCGAAGCCGATGTGCCGGCCGAAATGCTGGCCAAGGAGCGGGAGATCACCGAGGCCCAGGCCAAGGAGAGCGGCAAGCCCGACAACATCGTCGAGAAGATGGTCGAGGGACGCATGCGCAAGTACCTCGGCGAGGTCACGCTGCTCGGTCAGGCGTTCGTCAAGGACCCCGACACCACGGTCGCAAAGCTGTTGCAGGGCAACAATGCCACGGTCAACCGCTTCGTCCGTTTCGAGGTTGGTGAAGGTATCGAGAAAAAGGTTGAGGACTTCCGCGAGGAAGTCATGGCCCAGGCCGCTGCCGCGCGCGGCGAGTAAGCCTGGTGGCCGGGATCCCGTCACGGGGTCCCGGCGCACGATTGCCATTCCACGATTGACACCCAGGCGGCTCAGGTATCCCAATAACGATGACAGGCGACACTCTCTCCAGGCGAATCCTACTGAAACTGAGTGGCGAGGCCCTGATGGGCGACGGTGACTTCGGCATCGATCCCGGCGTACTCGGCCGGGTCGCCGGTGAGGTCGCCGAACTGGTCGAGATGGGCGTGCAGGTCGGCCTCGTCATCGGTGGCGGCAACATCTTCCGTGGTGCCGGCCTCGCCGGCGGCGGGTTCGATCGCGTGACCGGCGACCACATCGGCATGCTGGCGACGGTGATGAACTCGCTGGCCATGCAGGACGCACTGCGCAAGCGCGGTGTCGATGCCCGCACGATGTCGGCGTTTCGCATCGAGCAGGTCTGTGAACACTACAGCCGCGACGCGGCCGTTCGCCACCTGCAGGCGGGCAGGGTGGTCATCCTGTCGGCCGGTACCGGCAATCCCTTCTTCACCACCGATTCGGCAGCCAGCCTGCGGGCGATCGAGATCGGCGCCGATGAAATGATCAAGGCGACCAAGGTCGACGGCGTCTACTCGGCCGACCCGGTGCGGGTGCCGGATGCGGAGTTCTACCCACAGCTGAGCTACGATCGTATCCTGCGTGACGGCCTCGCCGTGATGGATGCCACCGCCGTGGTGCTGTGCAAGGAGCATGACATGCCGTTGCGTGTCATGAACATCAACAACGAAGGCGCATTGAAGCGGGTCGTGCAGGGTGAGTCCGTGGGGACCCTGGTGACCACTGGAGAAAAGAGATGATTGACGACATCAAGAAGGATGCCGCTCACCGTATGGGCAAGAGTGTCGAATCGCTGGTCACTGACCTCGCCAAGGTCCGCACCGGTCGCGCACACCCGAGCCTGCTGGATCACCTGACGGTTTCCTACTACGGCTCCGATGTGCCACTGAAGCAGGTGGCCAACGTCGGCGTCGAGGACGCGCGCACGATCACCGTTCAGCCGTACGAGCAGAACATGGTTTCCGCCGTCGAGAAGGCGATCATGGAGTCCGACCTGGGTCTTAACCCGAACTCGGCCGGTACGATGATCCGCGTGCCGATGCCGCCGTTGACCGAGGAGCGCCGGCGCGACATGACCAAGATCGTGCGCCAGGAGGCCGAGCACGCGCGTGTCGCGGTGCGTAACATCCGGCGTGACGCCAACCAGGACCTGAAGTCGCTGGTCAAGGACAAGCTGATCTCCGAGGACGACGAGCGTCGCGGTCAGGAGA
>JAGRGW010000186.1 GCA_020445315.1 Gammaproteobacteria bacterium | reverse complement strand
AGCAGGTGGCGGCGCTGAACCGCCAACTCGAATCGGTGACCGCCGAGCGCGACGGTGTCACTGCACGGCTTGATCAGCAGGTCGATGCCCTGAAGGCGGCGGAAGCGGTGTCGGCAGAGCAACGTGAGCGCATCGTGCGGCTCGAGCGGCAACTGGCCGAGAACATCGCAATGGGCGACGAACAGGGTGCGGTCCTGCAGCGGACACAATCCCATCTCGCTGCCGCGCGCGAAGACGTGACGCGCCTGCAGCAGGCGCTCGACGAGTCCGGTGCCGCCGGTGACCGGCAGCGCGAAGCGATGGCGGACCTGCAGAACCAGCTCGACAGCGTGACCGGTGAACGCAACGATGTCGAGGCGAAGCTGGGTGCGCGGAACGACGCGCTGGCGGCGGCCGAGGCCGTGGTGGCGGATCAGCGCGCGCAACTGGCCGGGCTCGAACAGCAGCTGGCCGATGCCCTGTCGGTCAGCGAGGAGCGGGCGGCCCAGGCTGCACGGTTGCAGGCTGATCTGGACGCGCAGGCCAATGCCATGGCCAGGTTGACCAGCGAGCGCGATGACCTGGCCAGCACGCTGGCGGCCCGCGAAGACGACCTGCACCGGGCCAGGCAGAACATCGACTCGCTGGGTAACGAGCGCCAGGACCTCCAGCAGCGGATCGCGATGCGTGATGCCGAACTGGACAAGACGTCGGCGGCGCTCGACAGCACTTCGGCGGCACTCGACGAGGCCAGGCAGGAGATCGCCGGGCTGCGCGGGGAACTCGCATCGGGGCAACAGGCGATGCAGGCGATGACCGGTGAGCGTGATGACCTGGCAAGGCGCCTGACCTCGACCGGCGATCAGCTGGTGGCCGTGGAGCGGCGAGAGGCCGAGGCCCTGGCGGCGTTACAGGAAGAGCGCGGCCGCGTTGCTCAGCTCAACGGTGACGTACGCAGTCTCGACCAGCGCAACGGCGCGCTCGAAAACGAGGTCGCCGCACTGCAGGCCCGGCTCACGGCGGCCAACCAGTCCGGGGACGACCTCCGCGGAGAGCTGATGGGGCTGCGTGCCGCGTTGCCGTCGGGGCTTGGAGGGTCGGCGTCGCTGGAACAGTTGAAGAGCGAGGCCATGTCGATTTCGGCGCGCATGCGGGCCATGCATCGTGACCTGAGGCGCCAGCCAAACAATCCGGCGTTGCGCGGCGATTTCGACGCGGCGGCCGAGCAATTGCGCGCAACGCAGTTGCTGATCGCCGGTGAGACCGGTGGTTCCGGGCTCTACCAGCTGCGGCCGGACGACACGCTGGCGGCCGTGGCACACCGCGTGCTCGGTGACAGCCTGAAGTGGGGCCGGATATACGACAGGAACCGGCACGTACTGGAGAACCCGGACCGGGTGATCGCCGGCATGACGCTGGTACTGCCCTGACCTGATGGGACGGGCCGGGAACGCGTGTTCCCGGCCCATTGTCCCCCTGGGCTGGCGGCTGTGCGCGGATCCTTACCTCTCAATACTTGACCGAGCAGCCGTAGGGGCGGGTAACCGCGCGCTGTACCGTTTTGCCGGCGACGACCTCGTTCAACGCGATGCGCGTGTACGCGGTCGCCTGCGCGATATCCGCCGGGTCGGTAGAAACGATGCTGTCGATCCCGCCCATATAGGCGAGCGCGCCATCGCGGTCGATGATGTACATATGCGGTGTGGTTCGCGCCCCGTACAGGCGGCCGATGTGGCCGGCCGGATCGAGAATGACGGCTGTTGGCGCCGCGCCGCGCTGCGCGGTCAGTTCGTCCGCCTCGGCCGCCGTCACGTGGCCCTGCTTGCCCGGGGCCGATGAGATCACCGACAGCCAGACCACGCCGTTCCCGGCTGCCTCGCGCTGGTGTGCCTGCATGTTGCCGCTGTCGTAGTGTTTGCGCACGTAGGGACAGTCATGGTTGGTCCATTCGAGCACGACGACCTGCCCGCGGTAGTCCTCGAGCGCAATCCGCTGGCCACGGGTGTCGATGCCGCTGAAACCTGGCGCCGGTTGGCCGACATTAACCGCGGCCAGCGTCGCCGTGCTCAGTACGATGCCGAGCGCCATTGCCACGACCTGTTCCCTGATCCGTATACCCATTGTCATTCTCCCGGGTGTCAGATGTTTTCGATTGCCTGCAGCACCAGCCCCTCGGTCAGGAATTGCGGCAGTACCTGGGGTTGCCCCGTGTGGGGCGGAAACAGCAAGTAGAGTGGGACACCGCTGCGACCATGCCGTGCCAACTCGGCGGTGATCGCCGGGTCGCGCCGCGTCCAGTCGCCCTTGAGGTAGGCGATGTTGTGATGTTCCAGCGCGGCGCGCACCCGGTCGGTATCGAGTGCGACCTGCTCGTTGACCTTGCAGGTGATGCACCAGGCGGCGGTGAAATTGACGAACACGGCCCGGCCGTCCGCCTGCAAAGCGCGCACGTGGTCCGCGCTCCAACTCGCCTGAGCGATCGATGGCTGGTCGGCCTGGTTCTGGGTCAGCGTCGCCAGCAATGCGATGCCCATGCCGGCCACGGCCGCCGTCGATGCGACCGTGCGTTGCCGCCGCCGGTTGTGCAGCGAAAGGTCGGACCACCACAGCGCAAACGACAGCAGCACGGCGCCGGCGAGTGCGGCGGCCAGGACGGTCGGCGTGACCTGCTGGCTCAATACCCAAAGCAGCCAGGCCGCCGCCGCATACATGGGAAACGCGAGCACGTTGCGCAGGCGCTCCATCCAGGCGCCGGGTGCGGGCAACAGCCTCAACCAGGCCGGCCACAGGCTGAGCAGCAGCAGCGGTGTTGCGAAACCGAGACCGAGCGCCAGAAACACGCCAAGTGACATGACAGCCGGTTGGGTCAGCGCGAAGCCCAGTGCGCCACCCATGAACGGCGCGGTGCAGGGGCTGGCGACGACTACCGCCAGCACACCGCTGGCAAAGGTGCCGGCGAGGTCGTGGCGCGAGCCGGCCTGCCCGGCCAGGCCCATCAGCCGGCTGCCCATGCTGAACACGCCGGACAGGTTGAGGCCCAGCGCCAGCATCAGGTACATCAGGCCGAGCACGACAAGGGGCTCCTGCAGCTGGAAGCCCCAACCGATCGCCTCGCCGGCGGCACGCAGGGCAATCAGCGCAGCGGCCAAAGCGGCAAAAGCGGACAGGACCCCGGCCGTGAACACCAGGCCGTGCCGGGCTGCACCGCCGTCGGCATGCCTGACCAGGCCGACGATTTTGATCGACAGCACTGGCAGCACGCATGGCATCAGGTTCAACAGAAGGCCGCCGAGGAAGGCGAAGGCCAGCGCGAGTGCGATCCCGGGCCCTGGCGGTCCTGTCGTGTCAGGTGGCAGCAAACCAGGCGTTGCAGTCAACCGGATTCCCCGGGTCAGCAGGCCGTCCCCGCTGCGTTCGCTGACGACCAGCAGTCCCTGCAGCGGCATGTCACCTGTCGGTGGCATTTCGCCTGCCGGTATCGCCAGGCGCAGCCCATCGGCATGTCGCGACCATTGCTGACGACCCGACGGTGCAACCGGGCCCCAGTCGTAGGCAGCGAACCACGCGTCTTCGATCTGACCCGCGCTCGCGGCGGGGATATCGACCCGCAGCTGCAGGGTGCCGTCCACCTGCTGGTATATGGCACGGCTGCCCAGTGTCACCGGCCATTGGCCCCGGGCGGCCGAAAAGTCGCTGACGACGCGTGGGTTGGCGGCATCGACAGCCGCGCTGTCGGGCAGTTCGAGGCGCAGCAGGCCCTGTTGCGGGATGCAGGTCTCGCGGCAGACGAGCCAGTCGGCATTGGCCACGATCGTCCGCGGTCCTGCGTCGGCGGTGGTTGTCTGCAGCTCCACCAGCAGCGTGACCGAATCTTCATAGCCGTAGTTGACGAGGTGACCGACCGGGATTCGGTGGGGCACCGGCCAATGGATGTCGCTCGCCTGCCAGCCGTCGGGCAGGCGCCAGTCGATGCGCGGGGCCTCACCCGAATCGCCGGGGTTGCGCCAATAGACATGCCACCCGGGGAGCAGGTCGAAACGCAGTCCGAGCCACAGCGGCTGGCCCGGCGTGTAATGCGGTTGCTCGGCCAGCAGGGAGACCTGGACCTGGGGTGTCTGTACGCTGTTCGACCCGTGTGCCACCGACAGCAACAGGCAGGCCAGTGCAGCCAACACCCGGCCGAATGTCATCCCTGCGCATTGCCTGTGATGCGTTCGATGGGCCGGTGCCGGTTGCGCTGTCATGCCGGATAGCGTGACGCGTCGGCGATGGGATTTACCGCGTTTTGTGCAGGGGAGCCCGCACATCGGCCAAGACGACAGGCGGCATAATCGGTGGGTGTCGGGTTTGCAGCTGCCGGGGGCAGGGTATGGGGCGAAGTGTGGGCATGTTTCTATCGTGGCTGATCGTCGCGTCGGCGATCGATGCCGCTTCGGCCGAACCGCCAGCGTTTGAACTCGCGTTCATCGGTGAAGCGACGTTGCGAACCGGATCACGTTTCGCCGGTACCGAGGTCGGGGGCATCTCCGGTATCGACTTCGTGCCGGGTGACGGCACCTACGTCGCGCTCAGCGACGATGGTTCGCGCGTCGATCCCGCCCGATTCTACCGCCTGGCCATCGACCTCGACGACGGTCGTCTGGATGCCGGCGATGTGCGCGTGGTCGGGCACGCGATGCTGCACGGGCCGGCGCAGCAAGCCTGGCCGCGTAACTCGGTCGATCCCGAGGGTGTGCGCCAGGTGGACGGCGAACGGCTGTACTGGGTCAGCGAGGGCAACGCGCGCGCGGGCATCGGTCCCGGCGTCTTCGAGTCCGGTGTCGACGGTCGTTTCGTTCGCGAGTTCACCCTTCCGCCGTACTATCGCCCCGGCGGCGGACGCGGCATTCGCCACAACCTCGCCTTCGAGAGCCTGGCTCTGTCACACGATCGGCAAACCCTGTTTGTGGCGCTCGAGAACGCCCTGCTGCAGGATGGGCCGGCCGCCGATGTCACCCACCCGACCCGCGTCCGCGTACTGCAACTCGACATCGACAGCGGTGAAGCGCTCGCCGAATACGTCTACCAGGTCGAACCTGTCCCGCTCGATGCGTTGCCGCCGATGGCGCGCGAGACCAACGGACTGGTCGAACTGCTGGCGGTCGACGAGCGGCACTTCATTGCCGTGGAGCGCTCGTTCGCGCGTGGCGTCGGTGTCGGCGTGCGCCTCTACCTGGCCGGCCTCGACGGCGCCGATGACGTGCTTGGCGAGCCGGCGCTGGAGGTCGTGCCAAATGTGAAGACGATGACGAAGGTGCTGCTGCACGACCTCGGTCGCCTCGGCGTCTTGCTCGACAACATCGAGGCGGCCACGTTCGGGCCGCGACTGGCGGACGGTCGGCGGACGCTGATCCTGGTGGCGGACAACAATTTCCGCGAGTTCCAGGTTACCCAGATACTGGCATTCGCGCTGCTCGATCAACCGGTCGCCGTTGTGCCGGCGGTCGCCGGAGATCCCTTCGGCCGGTAGATCAGACGATAGACCGCTGGCGTGAACACCAGTGACAGGACGCCGCTGAGGCCGACGCCACCGGCGATGACGATAGCCAGCGGAGGCCAGAAGTCACCCCCGGCAAACATCAGCAGTGGCATGAAACCGGCCACCGTCGTCAGCGTCGTCGAGACGATGTGGCG
>JAGRGW010000017.1 GCA_020445315.1 Gammaproteobacteria bacterium | reverse complement strand
AAGAACGGCATCCTGATCGTCGAATTCGCCAACCAGTTGCGCGACGGCGGCAGGGCCTTCGAGGAGGCGCTGCTGGAGGCCACCGAAGTCCGCTTTCGCCCCATCGTCATGACCGGCATCACGACCGCGGCCGGGTCGCTACCGCTACTGCTGTCATCCGGCGCCGGCGCCGAGACGCGCGCGGTGATTGGCACCGTGATCCTGTATGGCGTCATCGCCGCAACGCTGTTCACACTGTTCGTCGTTCCGGTCGCCTACCAGGCACTTGCGCGAAACACCGGTTCCCCGCGCCAGATCGAACAGCGCCTGAGCGCGGAGATCGCCAGCGCCAACGCGGCGACGCGCTCAACCGGTTCCTGATGGCAGGACCGCTCCCCTTCTACGCGGGAACGATGATGCCGTCGTAATCAAGCTTTCTTATTCCACCATAAGTTTTTGCACACAACTGGCACTGCCAACGAGCTCGCAGAGAAACCGATCGCGTGGAATCGCACGGTTTCGAACCCGTCTGTCGGCGCACCTCGCCTGGGGCCCACCAAATGCGTGGGGTTGCGCGCGAGATTGGTTACAATCAGAGCGATAACAACACGTATCCATTCTGAGATTTCCAACAACAGGAGAGATTCCCCATGCGTCATGCCCTGATTCTGGCGGCACTGCTGGTTGGCCTTACCCAGGTCGCCGTAGCCGGTGAAGCCGAACGTTTCACTTGGACCAAGGACAAGTTCGGCTACGTGGCGACCGGCGATCCAAAAACGGGCGAGGAGCTGGCGGAACAGTTTCGCTGCAGGAAATGCCACAACGAAAACGGTATCAGCGATGACGAAGATGTACCGAGCATCGCCGGCCAGCGCCGCACCTACATGTACAAGCAGATGATGGAATTCAAGAGCGGGGTCCGTGACAGCGAGGACATGTACAAGGCGATGCGCAAGCTGTCCAGCGATGACATGATCCACGTCGCCGCATGGTACGAAAGTCTTGAAGCCGCCCCGCAGGTGGGCGGACAGAAGCTGTTGGTCATGAAGGTCTGCGACAGCTGCCACGACAAGGATATCGTCGAAGAAGACAACAAGATCGAGGTCGCCCCGATCCTGCGCGGCCAGATACGCAAGTACCTGGAAGCCAGCATGCAGCAGTTCAAGGAGGCCAACCGCAGCAATGACCTGTTCGAGCGCATGCAGAGCGTGTCGCACAAGCTGACGGATGACGAGATCAAGCGTTTGTCGCGCTATTACAGTGCGGCAGATCCACAATGACGCCAGCGTAACGCCAAACAAAAAGGGGCGGCTGAATCAGCCGCCCCTTTTTTCTGGTCAGATCAAAAACCGGCGATCAGTCTTTCGGCAACACCATCAGCGTGTTACCGGTCTGGCTGGAGAACCACGCTGCCAGGTCGCGCATATCCTGGTCAGTCAGGCTGGCGACCATGTTCGACATCAGGAGGTCGTTGCGCTGCCCGTTCTTATACTGCTTCAGCGCCTGGTAGAGATAGCTCTCGTACTGGCCGGCAAGCCGCGGGTTGGCGCCGATCACGGCGTTACCGTCCGCACCGTGGCAGCCGGCGCAAACGGTCGACTTGTCCTTGCCCGCCTGCGGATTGCCTCCGGCCATGGCCACGCCCGTGCTCAACAGGACCGCGGCAACTGCGTATCGAATCGTTGTTGTCATAGCGTCACCCGTCACTTGCCAGCGGAAGAGAAAAACGCGGCGATATCAGCGATATCCTGGTCACTGAGACTCAGTGCGTTGTTGTGCATCGTGCCGTGGGCACGATCGCCCTTGCGGTAGGCCAGCAGCGCCGAGACAAGGTAGGCCTCGTTCTGCCCACCGACCTTGGGCACGTGGTAGTACGGATAGACGTTCGAATAAGACGGAATGGCGTGACAACCCAGGCAGGTATCGGCAATGATCCTGCCGCGCTGTGGATCGCCTTCGAAGGCTTGGGCCGACGCAACTGCAAGACAAGTCGACATCAGGGCCATGCGCAACGTGCCTTTACGTATGCTCAACATAACTCCCCCATGTAGTGGTTCTAATTCAGAGCCGGCAGTATAAGCGCAACCCGGGGCCAAGTTGAAAAGTCCCCGAAACAAGCGTGCCAATAGCGCCCACGCTCTTTCGAGGGCAGCCATTAATGGTCTTTATGACCACCCCCCCATCGGAACCCGTACGTGCCGCGAGCATCGCCGCCGCAGCGCTTACCTGGCGCCATTCAGCCGCCAGTCGTAGGTGTAATCGACGATCGGCAACGTACCGAGCCGCTCGCGCAACGGCGCTTCGGCGTAGGACCTGATGTGCGCCAGCACACCGCCGTCGCTGTCGAAATCGGGGGCGAACCAGTTGTAGATGCTCGACAACACGAGGCCGTCCGCCGTGACGCTGACGCCACGCGCATGATTGACGTAGTCACGTGCCGCCTGCGCGAGAAGAGACTCGGTGTTGGCGGCAGTAAACGCGACGGGTTGCAGATTGGGACAGCCGACCGATGCACAGTTGACCGCGTAGTGGACGCGAGGTTCGCGCCAGATCGGCCGCAGGATACGGTGCTCGATATCATCGAGGCTGACGGGTTCCCCTTCGACCGCCAGCAACTTCTTGCGCCACGGACCGTCGGCGAAGAACCCGGGTGAGATGTCGATGTCGCGGATACTGTCCACCGGCATGTGGTCGAGTACGACCTTGACCGTCAATGCGTTGTAGAGATTTACCCAGTAGGCGAACTGTTCGGCGCGCGTGTAACCGCTGATCCGGATCCCGGCAAGGTCCTCGATGTAGCCCTCCAGCGTGGCGCGATCGGCCGCGGTTACGGCGGCATAGGCGACCCGGTTGAAGCGGTCTTCGCCCGGCCTGACGTACTTTTGCAGGAAAGCATCCCAGGATGCATGTGAGATCTGGCGCGAGTCTGCTCTCTCGTGCGCCGTCCACCGTTCCCACAGCTCGGCCTTGGGCGCGAGCAGCCGCTCGAACGCGTTGGCCGATACCGAGGCGGGAATCAGCACCAGCAGCAAGGGCAACGCGATGGCCGACAGGAAGTTGAAGGACAGGAATACACGGTGCATCACATCACCTCGGATCTTCACGCCCGGACAGCCGGGTACGACCCAACAGACCGGCGAATACCCTGCCTTGTTGCAGGCCAATTACCACACGCACCACGTTGCCATCCCGCCTGCGTGCTTGTCATCCTTGTTGAAATACAGACCCGGCAACAAGGGTCCTCTCGGTGGCTGGCGGCGCGGTCGTTCGCGCCGCGCGAACAACCGGCCCGAACGCAATGAATCTTCGAGGAGCCCTCCCCCATGGCCAAGCGTAAACTGATCCTGCTGCTCGCAATCGCCGCCGCAATCGGGCTCTTCTTCGTCTTCGACCTCGGCCGCTTCCTCAACCTGGAGTTCTTCAAGCAGCAACAGGAGGCCATCGAGGCCTACCGCCAGGCCCATCCGTTGCTCACGGCCGGCGGTTTCCTCCTGGTCTACGTCGCCGTCACCGGCCTTTCGCTGCCGGGTGCGGCGGTCATGACCCTGGTCGGCGGCGCGATATTCGGCCTGCTGTGGGGTACGGTCATCATCTCCTTCGCGTCGACCATCGGCGCCACGCTGGCCTTCCTCGCCAGTCGCCTGTTGCTGCGCGACAGCGTGCAGCGACGCTTCGGCAACAAGCTGCGCACCGTCAACGATGGTATGGCCCGCGAAGGGGCGTTCTACCTGTTCGCGTTGCGCCTGGTACCGATCTTCCCGTTCTTCGCCATCAACCTGCTGATGGGACTGACGCCAATCCGGACCTGGACCTTCTACTGGGTCAGCCAGGTCGGCATGCTCGCCGGCACCATCGTCTACGTCAACGCGGGCACCCAGCTGGCGCAGATAGACGGCGTCGGCGGCATCCTGTCTCCCGCTATCCTGGGTTCGTTCGTACTGCTCGCGCTGTTCCCGTTCCTGGCGAAGAAACTGGTCGGCTGGATAGAGGCACGCAAGGTCTATGCGCCCTGGCAGGCCAGGAAGCCGAAACAGTTCGAGTTCAACATGCTCGTCATCGGTGCCGGTTCTGCCGGCCTCGTCTCTGCCTACATCGCTGCGGCGGTCAAGGCAAAAGTGGGGCTCATCGAGCGGCACAGGATGGGCGGCGACTGCCTAAACACCGGCTGCGTGCCCTCCAAGGCGCTGATCAAATCCTCGCGCTTCGTCGCCCAGGCCAAGCGTGCCAATCGACTCGGCATGCGTTCCGTCGACGTCGATTTCCGCTTTGCCGACCTGATGGAACGCGTGCAGCGGGTCATCCGCGACATCGAACCGCACGATTCGGTCGAGCGGTACACGGGGCTCGGCGTCGACTGCATCGAGGGCCAGGCACGCATCACCTCGCCGTGGACGGTCGAGGTTGATGGCCCGGAAGGCACGCATGAACTGTCGGCCCGTTCGCTGATCATCGCCGCCGGCGCCAGGCCCTTCGTGCCGCCGATCCCCGGCCTGCACGATATTCCGCACCTCACCTCGGACGATATCTGGGAACTGCGGGAACTTCCGGAACGACTGCTCGTGCTCGGCGGCGGACCGATCGGCTGCGAGCTGACCCAGGCATTCGCGCGGCTCGGTGCCCGCGTCACGCAGGTCGAGATGGCACCGAGGCTGATGCCACGCGAAGACCCCGAGATATCGGAGATGGTGATAAAGCGGTTTAACGAGGATGGCATAGACGTACTGGTCGGCACGCGCGCCACGGCGTTCGAACCGACCGACGGTGCCTACCGCCTCACCGCCGAGCGCGAGGGCGAGAACGTCACGGTCGAGTTCGACCAGGTGCTGGTCGCGGTCGGGCGCACCGCCAACACCAGCGGATACGGCCTCGAGGACATCGGCGTCGAGATCAGTGATCGCCGTACGGTAGCCGTCAACGACTTCATGCAGACCAACTTTCCCAACATCTACGCCTGCGGCGACGTCGCCGGTCCCTACCAGTTCACGCACACAGCCGCGCACACCGCCTGGTACGCATCGGTCAACGCACTGTTCGGCCGCTTCCGCAAGTTCAAGGTCGACTACTCGGTGATCCCCTGGGCGACCTTCACCGACCCCGAGGTCGCCCGCGTTGGCCTCAACGAAACCGAGGCGCGGGAGCGAGGTATCGCGTACGAGGTCACGACCTACGGGATCGATGATCTCGACCGTGCGATCGCCGACGAGTCGGCCGAGGGGCTGGTCAAGGTGCTGACGGTACCCGGCAAGGACAAGATCCTCGGTGCGACCATCGTCGGCGAGCACGCCGGTGACCTGATCATCGAATTCATCCTGGCGATGCGCCACAACATCGGCCTGAACAAGATCCTCGGAACCATCCACATCTATCCGACCTGGGCCGAGGCAAACAAGTATGCCGCCGGCAACTGGAAGCGCGCCCACGCACCACAGCGGGTGCTCGGCTGGCTGGGGCAGTTCCATCGCTGGCAGCGGGGGGGTGGTTGACGGCCAGAATCACCACGAACGGGCGGCGGGCGGAAATAATCGGACCGGTGGTTTTTTGTCGGTAGCCGCGGCCCACTGGCTGTATGCTCTGGGCTGCACGCATCCGGGGCCGGCATGACAGACTCACCGATAGCACGCCTGAAGGTACTCGGCGCCGGCATCATCAGCCTGGTGCTGATGCTCGGTATCGCCCGTTTCGCCTACACGCCACTGCTCCCGCTGATGCAGCAGCAGGCGGGGCTCGGCGCGGCCGAGGGCGGCTGGCTGGCAGCGATCAACTACCTGGGTTACCTGAGCGGCGCCATCGCCGCGTCGCTGATCAGCGATATCGTGCTCAAGGACCGCCTGTACCGGATCGGGATCCTGGTCGCCCTCGTAACGACCGCCGGCATGGCGGTCACCGACGACTTCTGGCTCTGGGCCGTCATGCGTTTCCTGGCCGGCCTGAGCAGTGCCGCCGGCCTGCTACTGGGCTCCGGCCTGGTCCTGCACTGGTTGATTCGCCATGATCACCGCAGCGAACTCGGCATCCATTTTGCCGGTGTCGGCCTCGGTATCGCCTTCTGCGCCATCGCCGTTGAATTGATGGACCCGGCGTTCGACTGGCGTCGGCAATGGCTGCTGCTGACCCTGGTCGGTGGGCTGCTGGCCGTGCCTGCCTGGACCTGGCTACCGCGCCCGGAGGTTCAGGGTGTCACGAAGAAGGGTACGGCCATGGTCGACCGTCCGCCCGGCACGGCGTTCCTGCGGCTGTTCATGGCGGCCTACTTCTGTGCCGGGGTCGGTTACGTCGTCAGCGCCACCTTCATCGTCGCTATCGTCGACCAGTTGCCCGGCATGCTCGGCAGGGGGGCGTGGACCTTCATGGTCATCGGGCTCGCGGCGGCTCCGGCCTGCATCGTCTGGGACCTGGTCGCCCGTCGTGTCGGCGATCTCAATGCGCTGATCGCGGCTTTCGCGTTGCAAATCGTCGGAATCCTGTTGCCTGTCGTCACCCCCAACCTGGCAATGACTTTTCTCTCGGCAGCGCTTTTCGGCGGTACCTTCATCGGGATTGTCAGCCTCGTGCTGACGATGGCCGGACGCTTCTACCCCACGCGCCCCGCCAAGATGATGGGCAAGATGACGATCGCTTACGGGGTGGCACAGATCCTCGCACCCGCGATTACCGGACTGCTGGCCGAAGGCAGCGGCACCTATGCCGACGGCCTCTATCTGGCCGCCGCCCTGATGGCGCTGGGGACGTTGTTGATGCTCGTACTGAGACATCGACACGCTGCCGAGGTCTCCTCAATTTCGACCCGCCAGCGATAGCCACGGGCAGAAAGGGAAGCCGGTTCTCTCGACATCGCCTTTCACGGCACGCTTCAGTAACTAAACGCCTCAATTCACTGTTCCACGGGCCGTTCGGCGTCAAGCCAACCCGGCCCCGGCCGCTATTCCCTCTTGACCCGGCAGCGAAAATCTGTGGCATCCGACAATGACCGAAGCCAACTACAAGCATCGAGGTTTGCGCAAGGCACGGCCCCTGGCCGCCCTGCGATATGCCATCGCTTGCCTGGCGATGGCCACCTCGCTCGTGCATCCGGTGACGGCATTCGAGCCGATACGCCCATTGCCGCAGTCGATCGACCACCTCCCCGCCCTCGTCGCCCTCGGGAAGAAACTGTTCTTCGAGCCGGCACTCTCGGCCGATGGCACCGTGTCATGTGCAAGCTGTCACGCGCCGGAGTTTGGCTGGGCGGACCCGCGCCCGGTGTCCATCGGCGTACACGGTCGCACCGGCAGCCTCAATGCACCGACCGTACTCAACGCGTATTTCAACTTTCGCCAGTTCTGGAACGGGCGCGCCGGCGACCTGCAGGAACAGGCCGCGGGCCCCATCCACAACCCGGTGGAAATGGACATGTCGCCCGAGGCGGCACTGCGGCGCCTGCGCCAGGATCCGAGCTACGATGCTGCGTTCGCAGCGGCATTCCCTGGTGTGGAATGGGATTTTTCGCACGTCACGCGCGCAATCGCCGAGTTCGAAAAGACCTTGATCACGCCCAACAGCCGCCTGGACCGCTACCTCCGCGGCGAGATTCAGCTGACAGCTTCCGAATCGGAAGGCTACCGCCTGTTCAAACAGCTCGGCTGCGTGACCTGCCACAACGGAATCAACATCGGTGGGAACTCCTACCAGTACATGGGCGCGCTGATCCCGACCGAAATCGATGCAGCCGGTGCCGACCGCTACGCACTGACCGGAAACGAGTTCGACCGCAACCGGTTCAAGGTGCCGACGCTGCGCAACATCCTGCAAACGGCGCCCTACCTGCATGACGGCAGCCAGTCCGACCTCAAGAAGATCGTCGAACTGATGGGCTACCATAATCTGGGTTTTCGCCTGAAGGACGAGGAAGCAGACCTGATCCTGGTGTTTTTTCAAACACTGACTGGTGAAACCCCCGAAATTGCTCACCGCCAATGAAACTGGCGCACAAGATCTACCTGGCGATTGTCTTCTCCATCGCGATCGGTAGCCTCTACTTCGTCGCGAAAGAGCGGACAGAAAGCCTGCTGGTGACGCACGCAAACGTGCTGCACAGGCTGGCCGAACTGGAGCGGCTGAACGTAGAGATCGACAACGCCACCTGGCAGAACGCGTTCCTGCTGTACAACGACTACGATGCCGTCAACAGGCGCCTGGCGCGGATGCGTGCACTGCTCGATGACATCGGGGCCGTCGATTTGATCTCGGGTGACCACTACGCATCGACCCGCGCCCTGCTCGCGGAGTACGGTGAACTGTTCGAAGAAAAGAACCGTCAGCACCAGCGATTCGCGACCCTGAATTCGATGGTCAAGAATTCGGTGATCTACATCCCCCAGTTGTTCCAGCGTTTTCTCGGCGAATTCGGCATGTCTGACCAGGACTACGTAGAGCACCTGTCCAGTATCAGCGTCGCCGTCTTTCTCGCCAGCAACACCCTGGACAAGGACTTCCTTGGCCACGTCGCCAACGACCTGGCGGCGATCGAGGAGCGGCATTTCGAATCACCGCTACGCAAGGAGTTCAACCAGACCTTCGCTGCCCACACGCGCGTGATCCTGCGTTTCCTGCCCGATTACCTGCAAACGTTCGAGCGAATCATCGACGGGCGTCCCGCCGAAGCACTGCACAAGGCGAATGAATCCTTCGTCGCCGCCAGTGACCGGCAGGCCGGGTCGGTGGCCAACCTGTCGTTGACGATTACCGCCGCATTCTTCGTTTCCATCGGCTTGATCATTTTTTTCCTGGTCGTCGTGGAGCGCAAACATGCAACCGCGGTGTCCCTGCACAGGGTACTCAAGCGCACCTGGAGGACCGATCGCCTGACCGGCCTGATGAACCGCGCTGCACTGGACCAGGAGACGTCAAGGTCAACGGACTACGAGAGAACCCTGTTGCTGTTGAACATCGACGGCTTCGGCAATGTCAACAACCTGTTCGGTCACGCTGCCGGCGACATCTTGCTTGTCCGCATGGCCGACCTGTTGAAACGCAAGTGCGGCGACAACAAGCTGGTGTACCGCGCCGGCGGTGACGATTTCGCCATCATACTGCCGTCGGGCATCGGCGATGCTGTCAGGCTGGCCAGGAAACTGCTGGCCACGATCGAGAAGCAGCCTTTCGAGTACGAGGGGCACGCCCTGCCGATCAACGTCTCGATCGGCATCTCGCAAACGGAACCGTTGCTCGAGACCGCGGACGTCACCCTGAAACGGGTCAAGAACAGCCGTGAGCGATGGATGGTCTACACCGACGAGTTCAGCGTCAGCCGGCAGGTCGCAAAAAACCTCGTGGTGCTCGCCGACATGCGCAGGGCCCTGAAGGAGGACAGGATCCTCGCCTACTATATGCCGATCCAGAACCTGCATACGGGCCGCATCGACAAATACGAGTGCCTCGTGCGCGTGCCCGCCGCCGATGGCCGCATCATGTCGCCTTTCGAGTTCCTCGGCGTGGCCAGGGAGAGCCGTCTCTACGGCCAACTGACGGTCAACATGATCCGAAAGGCGTTCGCGACCTTCCGCGACAACGAGCTCGAATTCTCGATCAACCTGTCCATCGACGACATACTCGACCTCCAGGTGAACGATTTCCTGTTCGATGCCGTGCGTACCGAGCCGGATGTCGGCAGGCGACTGACCATCGAGATACTCGAAAGCGAGGAAATCGCCGACTACGAAAGCGTTCGGGACTTCGTTGGACAGGCCAAGGCACTGGGCTGCTCGATTGCGATAGACGATTTCGGCGCGGGCTATTCGAGCCTGAACCACCTGCTCAGACTGGACATCGACAGCCTCAAGATCGACGCCTCGCTAATCCGCGACCTCACCCACGATCCGCATTCACGGGCGGTCGTGAACACGATCATCCAACTGGCTGCTGAGATGCAGGTCCCGTCGATCACGGCAGAGTTCGTGCACGACGAGGCAACGCGCGCCATCGTTCGCGAAATGGGAATCGACTACGCCCAGGGTTACCATATCGGGGAGCCCCTGCCCGACCTCTTGCCCATCGAGGCCGAGATCCCGCCACGGAAAGCCGAAAGCGCCTGATCGATCTCGGCACACACATCCGGCAGCCCGATTCCCTATAATCCCGGCACCCGGAGCGGCACCAGCATTATTGCTCCGTCCCTCACCCTTGACCTGAATGAACGGACCAATCAGCAAAGACATCCCGAGTACGTCACGGCCCCGCTGTACGCAACAGGCGCCGTCGACAGCCCGCACCTTCCTGTTCCTGCAATCGCATCCGTCGTTTTTCGGTCGCGACGTGATTCAACACATGCGCGGCCTGGGGCAGACCTGCCATGTCGTCAACCTGTACCTGGGCGACTGGTGGTTCCGGCTTGGCACCGGCGCGGTCAACTACACGGGCTCGCTGGACGACTGGCCGACATGGCTGGAACGGCTCATCGACCGGCACGGCATCACGGATATCGTCTACTACGCCGACCAGCGCCCCTACCACCGTATCGCGCGCCGGATCGCCAGGGCGCGCGGCCTCGATTGCACGGCCTACGAGTTTGGTTACCTGCGCCCGGATTTCATCACGCTGGAACGGGGTGGCATGGGGCCGTTCTCCCATTTCCCGAACGATCCGGACGACGTCGAGCGTCTCGCCGCGGATCTGCCCGACGACATGCCCGAGGGCTATTTTCCTTATGGCTTCGCCGACGAGGCGGTCAACGAGGTCAGCTACCACCTGCTCCCGTGGTTCCTCCCCTTCCTGTTTCCCCGCTATCAGCGTGACCGGCTGTATTCGCCACTGACCGAATACCTCAGCTACATCCCCAAGCTGCTGTCGAAACCACGTCGTACGCGCGAGGCCGACCAGGTCATCGCCACCCGCTGCGCCGCCGATGTGCCTTTTTTCACCGTGATCATGCAGATGCAGGGTGACTACCAGGTAAGGCGCGCCGCCGCCTACCCGCACCTGGACGACATGATCAACGAGATCCTTGCCTCGTTTGCAGCGCATGCGCCCGAAGATGCCCGGCTGGTCTTCAAGATGCACCCGCTCGAGAATGCCGTCGAGCGGCGTCCGCGAAACATCCGTCGCGCCGCGGCTGCGCACGGGCTGGCAGCAAGGATCGACGTTATCGACGGCGGCGACCTGGCCCGGTTGTACGACGGGACGAGCGGCATCGTGCTGCTCAACAGCACGGCGGGGTTGACCGGCGTCCTGCACGGCGTGCCGGTCAAGACGCTGGGTATCGCGATCTACGACATGCCTCGACTGACCCACCAGGGGCCACTCGACAGCTTCTGGAAATCGCCGCAGCGGCCGGATGCCCGGACGGCGAAGGCATTTCGCAAGCTGTTGACGGCGTCCATCCAGGTCAAGGGCAACTTCTTCACGCCCGCCGGTCGCGCCGCGGCAGTACCTGAGTTTGCCCGCCGACTGATCCAGGGTGACGTCAACTCGCACGGTGCCTTCGTCGAACCGCCACCACGCCTCGCCAGGGCACGGGCCATGGGCGTACCGTTGACGTACGAGGACTGAGTGGAGCCGCCGAACAGATTGCTGATGCTGCAGGGTCCGCTCTCGCCCCTGTATGCACGCATCGCCGACCTGCTCGAGCCGGCGGGAACCGAGGTGATCCGGGTGAATCTCTGCGGTGCCGACGCAGCGGCCTGGAGCCGGCGCCCGGCCATCGCTTTCCGCGGCCACCCCGACGCCTGGCCCGGCTTCCTGCGTGACACGATCGCGCCGCTGAAACCCGATGCGATGCTGCTGCACGGCGACCGTCGCCCGTTGCACAAGGCAGCCGTGGCCTGGGCAGGCAGAAACGGTGTCGATGTCCTCGTCACCGAGCTCGGTTACCTGCGTCCGGACTGGATGACGCTGGAGCGTGGCGGGACATCGGCGCTGTCGCATTTTCCCAGCGATCCCGCGCAGATCACGGCAATTGCACGTCGGGCACCCGACGTCGATTTTTCACCACGGTACGACACCGGGTTGTGGCCGCTGATCGCGGGTGAACTGCAGTTCGCTGCCGCCAACACCCTGCTGTGGCCGTTCTGGCCACACTACCGCAGCCACAAACAGCCACCGCTCCATCGACTTTACCCCGGCTGGGTCGCTGCGAGGTTGCGCGGCGCACTGCGCCGGCAACCCGATCCCCTGCCGCCTGGCAACCCCTTCGTATTCGGATTGCAGCTCGAGGGCGACTTCCAGCTGCGGGAGCATTCCCCGTTCGCCGATCTCGATGCCGCCGTCGACCATGTCGTCGGTTCGTTTGCACGACATGCACCGCGCGGGTCGGCGCTCATCGTCAAGCCACATCCGCACGACTTCGCCTGGCGCAAAACGCGGCGAATCGTGGAAAGTGCGCGCCGGCGACACGACCTGGGCAAGCGACTGTCGTTGATCGAGGGCCATTCGATCGGTGCGCTTTGCCAATCGGCATCAGGCTTCGTCTCGATCAACAGTTCCGGTGGCTTCGAGGCCCTGCAGGCCGGCGTGCCCGTACACGCGGTCATGCCCACGATCTACGCTGTCCAGGGGCTGACACACCAGGACACGCTCGACAGTTTCTGGACCGGCGCCTCGCCGCCGGATACCGGTCTGCTGGCCGACCTGTGCCGGGCAATCGCGGCGACCATCCAGGTGCGTGGCACCATCTACGGTCCTCGCGGCCTGCACGCCGCTGCCGACGGAATGGCACAACGCATCCTCGACGGCAGCATCAACGGGCTTGGTGCCTACGTGGCAACACCGCCAAGGCTGGCCGGGGCCAGGGCCATGGGAGTGGGCTATGAAAGATAAGGTGCTGGTCGTCGGCGCCGGAATAGCCGGCCTGGGCGCAGCAACATGGGCCCGTGACGCAGGTTTCGACGTGACGGTCATCGAGGCCACCGACCGGGTCGGCGGTCGCGCAGTCACGGCGACCCGTCCTGGCAGCGAAGACCGCATCGACGTCGGCACCCAGTATTTTCACTCCAACTACCGCCTCGCCAAACAGCTGCTCCGCTCGGCCGGCCTCGCGGCATCGATTCGGCCGGTCCGGGGGCGAACCCGCTTCTTCGATCGACGCGCACCGGGCGGCAGCTTCACTGCCGGTCATCGCCTGCCGATCATCCGTGCCGGCGGTATGACCGACAACCTCCGCCTGCTGGCGTCCGGCGCCTGGCGGATCTTACGCGACCCGGTGTCGCCGTTCAGGCTCCGGGATCACGTCAGACTCGACACACAGACCGCCGGCACAAGGATCACGGACCCGTTCGAGTGGGATTTCACGGCGCGCTGCCTGGTGCTCGCCGGATGCCTGGTCGAACCAGGGCCGGCAGACATCTCCTACCTGCACATGGTTCGCCTGATGCGCATCGTGCTGACCACCGACTACCTGGCGCTCGACGGCGGCATTGCCACGCTCCACGAGCGTCTCGCGGCCGGGCTCGATGTCCGCTTGTCGACGCCGGCGACACAACTCGTCTGGGACGGGCGCGTCCGCGGCGTAACCCTGGCCGACGGCACGACTGTCGAGGCCACTCACACCGTCCTGGCCACCCCCCCCGGGGCCGCATCTGTGCTGATGCCGTCTGACTGGCATGAAGAGCGTGCCTTCCTGCAGGCGACGCGACACCCGCCGGCGCTCATCGTCACCTTTTTCCTCGACGGGCCGCTCGAAGACGGTGTCTGGTCGTATATCCTGCCGTCCGACCCCACACGTCTCGTCGGCTTCTGCGTCGACGCGGCGCAGAAGAATCCGGCCAACATACCCAGCGGCAAGGCCGCGTTGCAGGCATGGATCTGCCATCCGGCCTCGACGTCGGCAGCGGCGCTCGACAACGAAGCGCTCTCGACCCGGGTCCTGACCGAACTCGCGCCGTTTTTCCCCGGGATCGACGCTCGTGTCGAACACGTCCAGGTACAACGGCACGCCGCCGCGGTGCCGCAGTTCCCACCGGGCAGGAACCAGGCGGCGTTAGCGTTCCTCGCTCGCATCGACGAAAGACCGGGACTCGAAGTCTGCGGTGACTACCTGACGGGCGGATACATGGAATGTGCGCTGTGGAGCGCCGAACGCGCTGTCAGGCGACTGCGTCGCCTGACAATGTGACCGTGTGGGGGGCGGCGGGTTACCGAAGGTCGCCAATCTCCCCGGTTCAGGTCTCCGGAAAGAACGGGCTGATGGAGAAGTACAGGATCAGGGCCGCAACCAGGCTGTAGAGAACCACCTGTATCGGCCTTTCCAAAAGGTTCTGCCGGAAGGTGCGGTGCCTGCCGGCGCGCCGCAATGCCTCGTACTCCGCGTGCTTTTCCCGGTATCGCTTCTCCTGGTATTCATCCAGCAACCCCTTGGCGTGTTCGTAGCCGGCCTCCTCCTTCAGCCAGATACCGGGCGCCGAGATACCCCAGGGGCCGGCCTGGGTCTCGTAGAACTGGACGTCATGGGCCTTCAGGAGGTCGCGGATCTCCTGGATCTCGTCTTCGGGCGCATGGCGGAGTTTGATCAGTAACCTGGACATAGCAACCTTTTTCTCAACCGCCCGGCGGTCGACAACCCCTGCCGCCCGGTTGGACGAGAGGCGATTCCAACCGTCCCCGGCAAGCGTGCCGCTATTACCTGAACCGAAACCGCAGCCGTTTCTCCGCCTCGATCGTCAGGAACAACACCACGCCTACGAGCAGAATGAGCACGCCATCGACCGGCCCCATCGCCTCGGTACCGAACACGATCTGGGCCTGGGGAACGTAGGTCAGCACCAGCTGACCGGCCATGACGATAACGACCGCCACCCAGACCGCCCGGGTTCCCCGAACCGCCTTCCACGTCAGTTTGCCCGCATCCATGTTACGAATAAACAAGAGGTGGAAGATCTCCATCACGACGAGCGTGTTCATGGCCATGGTACGTGCGAGTTCTATCGAGTAACCACGCTCGACCGCATAGGCGTAGATGCCGAACACACCGAAGAGAAAGAGTATCGCGACCAGTACGATGTGCCAAACGAGCGAGCCCGACAACAACGGTACGTTCCGCGGGCGTGGCGGGCGACGCATGGTCCCGGCCTCCGTGGGTTCGAAGGCCAGCGAGATACCCAGGGTCACCGCGGTGATCATGTTGACCCACAGGATCTGGACTGGCGTGATTGGCAGCGCCATGCCAGCCAGCAACGCAAGCACGATGACCGAGGCCTCCCCCGCATTGGTCGGCAGCGTCCAGCTGATCACTTTCTTGATATTGTCGTAGACCGTCCTGCCCTCACGCACCGCCGACACGATAGAGACGAAGTTGTCGTCGGCCAGCACCAGTTCAGAGGCCTCTTTCGCAGCCTCGCTACCCTTCCGCCCCATCGCGATCCCGGCATCCGCTCGCTTCAATGCAGGGGCGTCGTTGACGCCGTCGCCGGTCATTGCGACGGTCTTGCCCTGCGCCTGCAAGGCCATGACGAGCCGCAGCTTGTGTTCCGGGGTGGTGCGCGCGAACACGTCGGTTTCGCCCACCGCGGCGCTCAACGCGCTGTCGTCGAGCCTGTCGATGTCCACGCCGGTCAGCGCATGGTCCGCACTGCGCAGACCCAACTGGCGACCGATCGCGACCGCGGTCGCGGCGTGATCTCCGGTTATCATCTTCACGCCTATACCGGCCGCGTGGCATTCCGCAACCGCGTCGACGGCTTCCTCGCGTGGCGGATCGATCAATCCGACGAGCGCGAGCAGCGTCAGGCCATGCTCGACGCTTCCGAACTCCAATACATTGTTTTCGGGCGACAGCTGTTTTGTGGCGACGGCGAGAACCCGCTGTCCTTTCGCTGCGATCTGCTCCGCCTGTCCGTGCCAGAAGGCCGGATCGATGGCCGCAACACCGCCGTCCGGCAATCGCTGGTCACAACACATGCCCAATACTCGTTCAGGTGCACCCTTTACGAAAGCAACGACATGATGGTCATGGTCATGATGCAGGGTCGCCATGAAGCGATGTTTTGAGTCGAACGGAATCACGTCACCGCGAGGCCAGTGACCGCGCACCTCGGATACGAGCAAGCCGATTCGTCCAGCTGCGGCCAGCAGAGCGCCTTCCATCGGGTCACCCTCCACCGACCATACCCCGTCGTGGTTCTTCAGATCGGCATCACTGCAAAGGATCGCGGCCCGGGCGAATTCCGCGAGGCCGGGGGGAAGGCGGGTCTCGACCGGACCGGTCGCCGGACATATCCTGCCGACCGGTTCGTAACCGTTGCCGTGTAACTCATAGTGGCACGTTGCCGAAACCAGCGACGCAACGCTCATTTCGTTCCTGGTCAGGGTGCCGGTCTTGTCCGAACAGATAACGGATACAGATCCCAGCGTCTCGATTGCCGGCAAGCGCCTGACGATGGCGTTTCTCCTTGCCATAGCCTGGACACCGACGGCCAAGGTGATCGTCAATACCGCCGGCAGGCCCTCTGGTATTGCCGCGACTGAAAGCCCGACGACTGCCATGAAGAGCTCGCCGAACTCATGGTGTAGAACGAAATAACCGAGCGCGAGAATCAACCCGGCAATCACCAGGATGAACAACGTCAGCCACTTGGCGAAAACCGCCATCTGCTGGACAAGTGGTGTCGTCAGGGTTTCAACGCGCGACAGCAGACCACTGATCAGGCCGATCTGCGTCGCGTTCCCGGTTGTCACGACAATACCCACCCCCTGGCCACTGGTTACCGTCGTTCCACTGAATGCCATACACGACCGATCGCCGAGCGCCACTTCGACGCCGACCGGTTCCGTCCGCTTCTCGACAGCGACCGATTCACCGGTCAGGATCGATTCCTGGACCTGCATCCCATGCGCTTTCAACAGGCGCAGGTCGGCCGGTACTTTGTCGCCGGCCTCGATCAGGACGACATCACCCGGTACGAGATCGTTACCATCGATTGTCTGGCGCTGGCCGTCGCGAATCACGACCGCCCGTGGCGCCAGCATCTTGCGAATGGCGTCCATCGCCGATTCCGCCTTGCCCTCCTGGACAAAGCCAATGATTGCGTTGACAACCACCACGGCCAGTATCACCAGCGTGTCGATCAGGTGATGGAGCAGTGCCGTGATCGCGGCAGCCGCAAGCAGGACATAGATGAGGATGTTGTCGAACTGGAGAATGAAACGCGTGAGCGGATGCCGACGCGGCGGTTCTGGCAGCCGGTTGGGACCAAAGCGCTGCAACCGGCTTCGTGCATCCGCCTCCCCCAGGCCCGCCGCGGAGGCCTGCAGAAGTGCCAGTACCCGATCACGCGCGAGATTATGCCAATCGTGCTGTTTGTCATCGGTCATGATAGTGCCCCTTCAATCGAGCGTGACGGGCGTGATGAATCCCGATGGTTTGACCGCCAGCACCGAGCATTCGAGGTTGTTGAGAATCACCTCCGCGGTATTGCCGATCAACAGGCCCGGTATGCCGGTACGACTTACCGTGCCCATGACGACGAGGTCTATTTCCAGTTCCTTCGCCAACTTGGGAACCACCTCGCGAGCCGCGCCCTCACGCAGGTGGAAGCGAGGGCTCAGGTAGCGGTAGACATCACGGCCAAATTGCTCCCGAAGCCTGCTGTCGAGCAAATCGAGCCGGGCATGGTGCTCGCGTCGTTCCTTGTCCCGGTTGGCCGCGCTGTCTCTTTCCGGCAAATCGCTGCTGAAGATCCGTATCATGTTGTCCGTTATCGATTGCCACGCATGCACCACGTGCAGCTGGGCGAAATCTGACGCGGCGAGAGAACCGGCCGTACCAACGATTTCACGATTCAGTTCATCCTCGACACTGAACGCTCCGTTGCTTTCGTGCCACGGATCAAAATCGACAGCAGCGAGAATGCGGTGACATTTGACACGGGTGTTTTGCACCATGATCCAAACCGGGCAAGGACACTTGCGCAGCAAGTGCTGATCTGTCCCCCCAAAAAGAAAACTGTGTACACCACCCTCTCCGGCGGACTTGATCACCAGGTCATGCCGGTTGCGCAACACCTCACGAATAATCTCGACGAAACCGACCCCGAACCGTACACCAATATCGACGTCCGCCACTCGTCCAGCGCTGGCCAGGAGTGCCGCAATACGTTCGGTCGCCTGGCTCCGGACCCGATCCTTCACATCTTCCGCTTTGATCTTACCGGTAAACGGTCCGATCCTCGGCTCGTCGGCGACGTGCAGTACGGACAGGCTGGCCTGGTTGTTCTCAGCCAGGCTCACCGCCCGCGCGGCGGCCGTACCCGGTTCCAGTTCGGGTTCCTCGATTACGTAAAGAATGCTTTTGAACGTATCCATTGTGCGCCTCAAGTGGACGGTGAAACCCGGGCTGGCCGGCATTCACGAACGAGCATGTCGGCGGCTTCTTTTGCCGCATCGATGTAAGGCACCAACACGAGGTCGGCACCCGCTTCGCGCAACGCGTCTGCTTCCCGACTGGTGGATGCGGACAGCGCCAACCGGCCCGGGTAGCCAAATTGATATAGTGCCTGCAGCAGGGCCCGGCTCAACGACTGGTCGCGAAACGTACCGACCACCCATTTCACCCTGTCGAGCGGGAGCGAGGCAATGAATTCAGAATCCTCCGCATCACCGTATTGCGCGGGGTAACCCTCACCTTCATGCCGCTTCACCGTGGTCGGGTCAAAGTCAATTGCCAGCAATCGACAGCCACGTGCACGCAGCATCCCGGCGAGGGTCGAACCAAATCGGCCGAGACCAACCAGCAGGACATGGATATCGCCGCCCTGTTCGTTCGATTCCGTCACTTCGCGATGGGGGATCCTGCGCTCGAAGGCATCGATGTAGGGCCCAAATCGCGCGTAGAGTGCATGCGAGTAAAGGATCATGTAAGTCGAGGCACTGATGGTGATGAGGCCGACAAGCGTGACCAGACCCACAGTGGACTTTTCGAGATGGCCGAGACTGAGTCCGAGCGCCGCCAGAATCAGCGAAAACTCGCTGATCTGTGCGACCGTGAGCCCGGCCAGGAAGCCCGTCCGTTTTCGGTAACCCATGAACCCCATGATCGCCATCACGATCAAAGGATTTCCGATCAGAACGAAAAGCGAGAATACAACAGCTGCACCGGTCTGTTCGCCGATCGTACTGAAATCGAGATTTGCACCCAGTTCGATGAAGAAGAACAACAGCAGGAAATCACGCAGGCTGACGAGGCGCGCCGCAACGAGTTCACGATAGGCCGTAGACGCGATCGATACGCCGGCAAGAAACGCACCGACTTCCTTGCTGAAACCCAGTACGTCACCAATCGACGCGCCGGTGATCGCCCAGGCGATGGCGAACAACACGAGCAACTCGGCTGACCGGGCCAGCCTGTGCAGCACGTGGGGCAGGACATAGCGTGTCAACATGACCACTGTCAGCAACATCAGCACGCCTTTGACAACGATCAGCACGGCCTCCCTGCCCAGGCTTGCGCCGTCAGCCGCCTGTCCGACCGCGGTCAAACCGATCATGACGAGGACCACGACGATGTCCTGCACGATCAGGAAGCCCACGGCTATCCGGCCGTGCAGCGAATCGACCTCGCGCTTGTCCGACAGCAGTTTGACGATAATGATGGTGCTGGAGAACGTCAGTGCCACCGCAACATACACTGCCGTGACGCTATTCATACCGAGTGCCAGCGCGATGAGGTAACCAACCACGGAAGTGAATACGACCTGGCCCAATCCGGTCAGCAGCGCGACCGGGCCGACGGTTCGGATGATATGCACGTCGAGTTTGAGACCCACGACGAACAACAGCAGGGTAATACCGAGGCGGGCGAAGAGCTCGATCTCGTCGCGCTGGACGACCACGCTGAAACCGGAGGGGCCGAGCAGAATGCCGACGGCGATAAACGCAACGATGAGTGGTTGGCGCAGCAAGAGTGCCAGGGCACCGCCTGCTGCGGCCAACCCGAGAACTGCTCCGATCTGGTAGAAGACGTTGTCGAACACCTGCTATCAACCGTCCGTTCCGAGTGGAAGAATCCTGCCACCTTGTGCCTTCGCCAAACATCCCGCCCCCGGCACCAACACGCGATACCCAGGGGCAACGCCGAATGAAACCAGGCTGGCCGGATGGACACAGCGCGCCAGATCAGAGCGCTATCGGTGTCTCGAACCCTTCCGGCTTGACTGCCAACACGGAACAGTTGATCTGCTCCAGGATGGCTTCGGCCGTATTGCCGATAATGAAACCGGGTACACCGGTACGTGCCACCGTACCCATTACCACCAGGTCGATGTCCAGTTCATCGACAAGCCTGGGGATCTCTCGGCGGGCCTGTCCCTTGATCAGGTGCCTCCGGGGCTTCAGGTACTCCACCGCGTCCCTGCCATGGAGCCTGACCACGTCGTCCATCAGGCTGTCGAGCGCTGTCTCGTGTTGTTGCCGGACCGTTTCGACATAAGCGCCGACTTCGCTGTCCGGCCAGCGGATTTGGGAACTTCGCAAGGCGTTTTCGCCAATCGCCTGCCAGATGTTGGCGACATGCAACTCCGCGAATCCCGACAACGACAGGGAAACCGCCAGTTCGAGTACCTTCTTGTTCAGGCTCTGACGTACCGGCAATTCGTCAGCGGGGTGGGCGCTGCCGACATCGACCGCGGCCAGGATACGCGAATGCGGCTCTGTCGCAGATTGCTTGACCAGCCACAAGGCGCAGGGGCACTTGCGCAGCAGATGCATATCGTCGCTTCCGAACAGGCGGTCGAGCCACCCGGGATCCTCGGGGGTCTTGATCACCAGGTCATGCTGCTCACGCAGCACCTCACGAACGATCTCGAGAAATGGCGTGCCGACGAGCACCTTCGATTGAATCGCCATGTGCTCACGATAGGGTGCCAGCACCTGTTGCAGCCTGTCGTTGGTATCTGCGACTACCGCCTGCTGCAAGTCGGCCGATATCGGACCACCATCGGGCATGCCAATCCCTGCCGTCATCCTTGGCACCACATCGACGATCGTCAATTTGGCCTGGTTGTTGCGCGCCAGGGAAAGGGCCCTGTCGAGGACCGTGCCCACAGCCCCCCTTGGGTCGATCACACCGAGAATATGTTTGAACCTGTCCACGTATTCCCCGCAGATCGAAGAAAGGGTTGTGGCGCACTGTTCGACAGTGTGGACTAACCTAGGTTATCTACAATTGAATCTGGGAGAAGAAAGCCGACAGTGCAACGCAATCCGGCCGCTTTGTTGACCGGGCGCAACTCGCTTGCCACGACCAATCACGTGCGCCATGAAACGTCAAGCGTCCCGAAATGCCTTCTTCGGGCGCATGACGGAGCTTGATCGGCTGCCACGACAACCTGCGGCCGCCCTGGCTGACCGGGAGGCCGGCAATTCACGGGGACGATCAGCCGAAAGTACCGACCGCAGCGATGTCAGCGTCTTGCGTCAGCCACGCACGCCGGTTGCAACCACGAATTTCGAGTTGACTTCGCAGCGCGAACCGTCCTTCGCCTCGAGGATGATTTCCCACAGGTCTTCGTCTTCGACCGACGTTCGCTCGTGCCCCGGGAGCTCTCTCTCGTCATCGACCTGAAGCCCCCACACCCGCACATGTCGAACGCCGAGAACCGGAATCCGTTCTGCATCGAATTGCTGTTTGAAATCCGTTGACAAGTCACCTTCGTCCGACCAGGTGACGGATCCGGACTGGTTGATCGCTGCAACCTGCTCCGGCATGTTTTGATATTGATCGGTTACGTTATTCACGTTGATCCACCACGTTGTCAGTAGTACGTGCGGTTCTGACAAAGACATCAGAACAACACCATGTCTTATCGCTTTCGTAGGAATGCGAACGACCCCGGCGATGGAACGCGTGCGTCAACGACCAGACAATCCCGGAGATGGATTTCGTCCTGGGGCAACTCGTCCCATCCCTACTAGCACCATAGTCAGCCGGGCGTCCCTCCACAAGTCGCAGACTCAAGCGCGGCGCCGGCGACCGCCTGCCCGATGTCGATGGCATGCCCCCGGCGCCATGCCATCCGGCCTTCGGGTGCATCGTGGGTACGCAGAGGTCGCGCTGCTTTGGCCGGGCGTTCGCACAGGTACAAGACGCCGCCTCACCCCATCGACACGGCTGTCCGGTGGCACACATCGTTAAACCTGTTTAACGATCTGTTGAAGCGACCGGTCCAGCAACCCCGGGACGCGTAAGGCAGACGCCAAGTTGCCTGGCAAAAAAACACGCTTCAACAACCAGTTAGAAACTCATCGACGAACGATGCAACAGCATGGCACGCAGGTTGCTGCGAATAAGTCAGGACTAACCTTCGTCAAGCCGCCGAACCGAGAGCCGGGACCATGGAAACACGCCAGCAAAAAAGGGATTCTCGTGAACCACGGGCCGTTGAATGCCGTGCAACAGGCAGCGCACCGCAGGGTCTGGACCGGCGGGCATTGCGCCGGCAGAACCGCGTCTATGCCGGCACGGGCGGCGTCAGCCAGGCGAATCGCCAAGCGCATTTCGTGCCGGCCTTCTTCAACAGCGCGACCGGGACCGCCGTCGTCTCACGATTCGCGAACGGTACGCCCGCTCCCGTCCATCTGCTGGAGGGTCTACCGGATACCTGGGTGTCACGTCGCGGCCAGGCAGGCCAAGTCGTCAAGACCTGCGACGGTGTCGTGGCGGGGTTTCTGCTCGGTGAACAGTTCTACACGCGCGACCAGGCAGCCGCTCACTGCGCCGCCTGACGGGTATTGCCGGGGAGTGTCACAACGACGCTGACACCGTGTGTGCGATCGGAACCGATCTGCAAGTGCCCGGCATGGGCCTCGACGATGCGTTGCACAATCGCCAGACCGAGGCCGGTTCCGCGTGACTTGGTCGTGAAAAAGGGCTTCGTCAGTCGCGCGAGATCCGCATCCGGAATGGTGCCGGGGTTGCGGACTTCCAACCGCAGACCATCCCTGGCATCGTCGAGCAACACAGATACCAACTGCCCGGATACCGTGGCCTGCAACGCGTTCAACAACAGGTTGGCTACCACCTGGGTGAGCTTGTCGCGGTCACCATGAACGGCTGGAGACAAGGAGCGGCAAACGTAATCGATACGGCGATTGGCGTGCTCGGGCCATTCGGCGACGGTGTCGATGACGTCGCGAAGCAGCACATCGACATCGAGCCCTTCACGCAACATTGCATGCGGCTTGGCGAACAGCAGGATCTGGCTCAGCAGCGATTGCAGTCGTCCGCTTTCCTTCGATGCCAGGCGCACCCTTTTCGCCGCATCGTTCGGCAAATCACTGTCCTGCAGGTACCCGAGCGCCATCTCGATCGTCGACAACGGAGATCGAATTTCGTGAGTGATCATCGAGGCGAATTCACCGATCGCAGCCAGCCTCTCCTGCTGTACCAGTTGCTGCTGCGCCTGCTTCAACTCGACGGTGCGCTCGTCCACGAGCGCCTCGAGCCCTTCGTTGAACACCTTGAGCTCCCGGAAGGCAAAGAAACGCTCGATGGCAGCGGCGGCGCGCTCGGCAAACAGGCTCGCCACCTGGACCTGGACCGGCGAAAACTCGCGCGGCTTCGCATCGAAAGAACAGATGGTACCGATGGTCGTTCCGTCGGATACACGCAAGGGCACGCCGATATAGGCGCGGTAACCTTCAGGTAACGTTCCCTGTTCCGGCGCTGCCCGGGTATCGGCTACGCACAATGGCTTGCCGCAGTCCATGACTCGCGCGGTAACGGTCCCATGCAGCGAATAGGTTTGATTGGCCGCCTCGCCGATGTCCCGGGAACTCGCCAAGATGCGATCCTGCCCGGGCGTGTCCGACAGCGTCACTACCGACCACTCGATGCCGAGCAGACGACTGACCGATTCAGCTATTCTGACGAGGTAATCGTCCAGTTCACCGGTCTGGTATTCCAGGCCACCCAGCGCCGCCATCACCTCGACCAAGTCCATTCCAGCAAGCCCGTTCTCGTCCCGCTCGCTCATGTGCGCCTTCCTCGTCCCTGCGATGGGGTTCGTGATAGCACATCCCGCACAGGCAGAACAAGGCGCCTACCGGCCCGGCGTGCGGCTGCCGATAAGACTTTCCCGCGACGGCTCGCGGGCAGAGACCACGCAACCGGTCGGCATTTGCGACGGCCCGCGGGCCGTTCGAATCGCGGTCGCGCGAGGTGAGAGATGTGGGTGCCACTCTGAAAAAAGCCTCGCACAAGACGTGTGGCTTCGGTAACGAACGTCGTGGATGCCTTGGGCCGATGCCGGGCACAACAGCACACCCGGCGGCCGTTTTCCCTCCGCTACCTGGCATCCAGGATCGATGAATAGAACTTCGTGAACACCATGTTGTCGGCGTTCGCGATGTGGCAGCCAGCGCAAGCCTCCTTTGGCGCGGCTGCGGCAGTCTTGGCATACGGCGGCGCATGGTGGCCGAAGTTGAAGAAGCCCCAGCCGTTGGTGTCACTGAAACGCTTGCTGTCCTTGACCGCGATATCGATGCCGTTGCGCGCCGCAGGGAAGTAGCCGCGCCCCGACGCCTCGTCCCGCGAGCCATCGTCATGCGTTCCCGGCATCGTCAGCTGCAGTTCCTTCAGCAGCACGGTGCCCTCGGGGAACTGGCCAGTCCTGCGGTAGGACTTGAAGGCCTCTGGGTGCATGTAGACGTTGTGGTATTCGGGAAACCCAGCCTTACCCCCATTCAACGCATGCGGCGTCAGCGGTGAGCCGAGGAAGACCCAAGTGTGGTAATCGCTCGGCAGCTTCAGTTCACCACCCCTCGTCCACTTCGGTCCCCAGGATGGTGCCGAGCTGGCCGATACGTCGGCGACGATGACGCCACCGAGTACGGTTGCGGCAATCAGTGCCGATGCAATGCCCTGCCGCACACGAGTGGAAAGCGTTTGCTCGACGCAACGGTGGCTATCGATGTCTTGTTTCACTAGCGTAGTCCTCCAATTTACATTCGGGTTTGGGGCACGGCCGGCCCGGGATACGGAACCGGCCGTGCCGGCCATGTCACGCGGCCGTCTGCAGTTGCACGACAGGAAAGTCGATTTCGGTACCGGCAACCTTGTTCAGGTAGTTGGTCATCACGTTGAGGGCCACGTGGGCGATGATCTCGACGATCAGGCCGTCGTCGAGTCCGCCCTGGTGTGCCTCGGCGATATCCGCATCACCGATCTCACCGCGCGTGCGGGTCACTTTCAGCGCGAACAGCGTGACCAGGTTGTCGACCGCATCGGTTGCACCACCGGCGCGTGCGCGCTCGATGTCGTCATCGCTGAGCCCGGCGCCCTGCCCGATCGCCGCGTGCGCACTGAGGCAGTACTGGCAGGCATTTTCCTGCGCGACGGCCAGTGCGACCTGTTCGCGTTGACGGACCGTGAGGCGACCACCGGCGAGGCATTCGCCGAGTTGTATGTAGCCGTTGAGCGCGGCCGGTGACTGCGCGAACGTGGTGAAGATGTTGGGCAGCACGCCGAGTTTCTTGCGCACTGCCTGCAGCGTCGCGGCTGTCCTCGTATCGGCCTTTTCAGGATTGACGGGGTTGATCGTGGGCATGGTTGTTCCTCTCTGCGATTGGTCAGTTGGTTGGCGTCTCGGAGACGTGAAGGAAGTGTGGCGGGCGAAGAGAAACTTTTGGTATCTTAAAGTCTCACGAATTTGACTTATCGTATCGATATGCAAGACAGGTTGGTCTCGTTGCTGAAGTGGTTCGAACTTCGGGCACGCGTTTTCCAGGCCGGCCCGCTGTGCCACTCGGCGGCGTTTGACGGCGGTGACGGGCTCGGCTACATCCATGTGTTGCGCAATGGCCGCATGCGCATCACATCGGCAGGGCAAGGTTCGATCCTGCTCGCTGAACCAAGCCTGGTCTTCTTCATGACGCCGACAACGCACCGGCTGCGTCCACTTGGCGAGGGCGCCGATACCGTGTGTGCCTCGTTCGAGTTCGGCGCGGGCCTGCGCAACCCGTTGATCGCGGCGCTGCCCGAGATGGTTGCCGTCAAGCTGTCCGATGTGCCAAACCTCGATGCCACCACCGGCGTGTTGTTCAGGGAGGCATCGGAACAGCACTGCGGGCGCCAGGCGATACTGGATCGCCTGTCCGAGGTCCTGATCATCCAACTGCTGCGCGAGTTGATGGACCAGGGACGGATCCAGTCCGGCCTGCTCGCCGGCCTGTCGAACCCACGCCTGGCAAAGGCCATCAACGCCATCCACGACGACCCACGCGAGGCATGGACACTCGAGAAACTCGCTGCGCTCGCCAACATGTCGCGTGCACGTTTCGCGGTGCACTTCCGCGAGGCCGTCGGCAGTACGCCGATGGCCTACCTCGGTGAATGGCGGCTAAGCGTCGCGCGCTCGCTGCTGCGCGGGGGCAAGAGCGTGCAGGCGGTCGCAGACGAGGTCGGATACGCCAGCGCCAGCGCCCTGTCACGCGCCTTCGCGGCACAATCCGGGATGTCGCCAACTGAGTGGCGGGCACAGCAGCGGCAATGACGCAAAGGGCGACTCGGTGCAAACGGATTTACGAGACCCCGGGACCGGACGACGGGTTACGAATCCTGGTCGAGCGCCTGTGGCCGCGGGGCGTCCGCAAGTCCGATGCAGCGATTGACCGCTGGATGAAAGAGATCGCCCCGTCGCCCGCGCTGCGCCAGTGGTTCGCCCATGACCCGGCACATTGGGACGAGTTCCGGCGTCGCTACGGGGACGAGTTGAGCACCAGCATCGGGCCGGTCGGCGAGTTGCTGCAACTCATGGCCACCGCAGATGTGACGCTTGTCCATGCCGCGCGTGACGAACCGGGAAACAGTGCCCAGGTTCTTCGGGATTACCTGCTGACCAGGTTCGACGGGGCTTAGTACGCTTTGCCGTTTTGTATGGTATGGAAAAAGCTGTGTTGCGCGGGGACCGTCGCTTGTTAACGCTGTCAACGGGATTACGCCACCCGGCTGGCGTCAAGGATGTGCACAAGCGAGGCCGAGTCGGCTGCAAGCGCAACACAGAGCGCTACCGGTCAGGCAGCGCCACCTGGCAGATACGCAGGTCCAGGGTGTATCCACTCATCGCCGATGGCGGCAGCGGCAGCGGGGCGGGCAACGCTGCCGCATCGAGCACTTTCACGACCAGGCGCTCGCGCCGGCGCGCATCGGCCGTTTCGAGAGATCCGGGCAATCCGTCGTAAGCGGCACCATGCGGATGCCAGTTGTGTAACGTGATCATGGCCGCCTGCGGGACGTCCGGATGCGACAGGACCATGACGAAAGGCCCGAGCGGGGAAATGGCGGGATGCAATCCACGCCAAGGTGCGAAATCGCGAAAACGGACCCCCAGCATCCGCCCGCCGCGACCATCATCGTCGATACTCGCCAGCGGCGCCTCGTAACCGGCGACACGCACCGACCAGCCTTCGAGTGTTGGCGCGTTCGGACCCGACTGGCGCAGGCGCAACTGCAACCTGGCCGTGCTCGAATCCACCGTCCTCGATCCGCCGGCTTCCTGCGAGGCCACATCGCCCACCAGTGGCCAGAACTCGACAGCACGCTCCAACTCCAACTCACAGCCACCAAATTCACATGACCACACCGGCGAAAACGGCTCTCGGCGCAACAGGTCCTGTATCAACGGATGCAGGCCAACCCCATATTCCTTGAGATCGCCGAATACCCGCTCGAGGTCGAGGCGCAGAAAATGAGGCAAGGCGAAACGGTCGTGCAATTCATCGCCCCAATCGCGCAAGACAGGCGTGACGTCATGTCGCATCAGCATCGCCAGCAGCGCCCGCAACAGTGCGGCAATCGAGGCCGAGCGCTCGGCCGAGCGCGCCATGCGGAAGGCACGAAATTCGACAAGCCCCAGGCAGCCTCGACCGGGCAGGTACGGGTTCCAGAGCTTTTCGATGTTGAGTTCGCTACGGTGCGAATTGCCCGAGGCGTCGGCCAGAAAAGGTGCAAAGCTGGCCCACAAAAACTCGGGGGTCGGATCTTTCTGATGCTGCAACTGTCGCATGGCGACAGCCAGTTCGCGAAAGGCATCGCGCGTCGCTTCGTCCGGGCGTGGAGACTGGCTGGCGCCACCCAGGTAATCGGGTGCGAAGTAATATGACAATGCCGGGTGTTGGTTCAGATAACGTACCAACCGCGGCAACAGTGCCGGTTCGACGAAAAACGGGCTGTTCGCAGGTGCGTCACCACCAACCGTGAACTGGCCACCGCCACCCGAGTCCGACACGTTGCCGTTGTACTGCAACCGGTAGGGCGACAGCCCGAGTTCACCCGCAACCTCGAACAATTCCCTGCTTGCCGCGTAAAAGGCGGCAATCGCGGACTGCGGCGCCTGGTTGATTTCGATGACGGCCGGATCCGGTGTCACCGTCAACCACGCCAGCCGATGATCGATAGGCGGGGCGAACCCCTGGACCACGAGCGCGCTCACCGCGGCATCCTCGCAGGCCTGCTGGATCATGGCCATGCAGTCGAGGAAATTCTGTACCGTTGGCAACAGCGGCAGCTCGATACAGAGTCCGCATGGTCGACCTTCGAACGCATGTACACCAATGGAGAACAACAGCACACCCTGGTCGGCCAGCGGGTCCCTCAATCCCTCCGCAGGTGTCTTCTGATCGTGTACCGAAGGGCGCCGCGCCTGTGGATCAGAGCAGGCATGTTCGACAGACTGCGAATCGCGGCCAAACAACAGGCGATGGCTCAAGGCCTGCTCGCAGCGGAATCCCGCGACATGCCAACCCCGCTGCTCGCCCGCACCGCGCAAGGCATGCCAAAAACTGTCGACCGGGAGTTCGGTTTCGGCGCCGGCCGCCCCCGCGTCGCCGTCAGCCAGTGGGTCCGCGGGTCCTTGCCACAAGGGCTCACCGTCACGCCGCTCCAGCAGGCCGATGGACCAGCGCGGCACCGCTTCGGCGGCATATTGTCGCCCGACCGTGCGCAGAACCAGGCTACCCTGATGGCGTCGCTGGAGAGCCGCCACCATGCGCATGGCATAGCGGTACTTGTCTCCGCCGAGTGGCTCGGACAGCCATTCGATCGATTCCGAGTCACGCAGCGTAAAGGTCGGCTCGGAACCGACCCAGATCGCATCGCCAACGGCCGCGTCGTGCTGGGCGATCGCGTCCGAAAACGCTTCGGATGATGCTGTCAAGCGTTGTAACCTACTTGGGTTTCACGGGCCTGCGTCGTGTACCCGGTCGGTGAAGGTCCCGGTGCCGACCCTGCTCGCCTGGCACGGCACCGGTTGTTGCTACAGTATTGACCGGTATCGCGTCTCCGGCAACGTGTCCCATGCAACGAATTAAGATCGACCATAACACCACCTACCGCTACAGCACCCAGGTGCAGTTGGGTGAACATGTCTTGCACCTGCGCCCGCGGGAGGGTCATGACATCCGGATCGAATCTTCCGGTTTGAAGATCAGCCCGCCTTTCGACATCCGCTGGCGGCGCGACGTGTACGGCAACTCGGTGGCGCACGTCTGGTTCAGCGAAGCGGCCGACAGGCTCGAAATTGCCAGTAGCGTCACCGTCGAGCAGTACGAACCGGCAATCGTGGAACGGCTGCCGCTGACCGAGGATGCAGAACGCTTCCCTTTTGTTTATGCACCGATGGAGCAAATCGACCTGGTGCCCTGCCAGACGGCAACCTTCGGGCAACAAAGCGCGTTGCTCGAAGACTGGATCGCCGTCTCGTACCGCGCCGGGGACGAGATCGGCACGATGGAACTGCTCGCCACCTTGAACCACAGGGTGGCGCAGGAAATCGACTACCTGGTACGCAACGAGCCCGGTGTACAGCCCCCGGACGTCACGCTTGCGCGCGGTGCGGGTTCGTGTCGCGACATGGCAACACTGTTCATCGAGGCCTGTCGCCGGTGTGGCCTGGCGAGTCGTTTCGTCAGCGGCTACCTCGTTTCGAGCGCCGCGGTGGAGGATGTCGCCACGACACACGCCTGGTCCGAGGTCTACCTGCCGGGCGCCGGCTGGCGCGGATTCGATTCGACCAGCGGCCAGCTGGTTGGCGCTGACCATATCGCCGTCGCCGTGCACCGACACCCGGAAGCGGTCCCGCCGGTCTCAGGTTCGTTCTTCGGCCCGATCGAGCCAAAGCCCGAGATGACGGTGAAAGTCGAGGTCATCCATCTCTGACGCCAAAGCGCGTTGACCGTTGCTGTTCGCCGTAATCTCCAGGCGCTTGCGATCTGTCGAATCGCTGCAATGGTCAATCCGTTACTTTCTTCGCTGGTCCTGAAAGGCGCGATCGGTATAATCCGCGCTCCTTCGGGCAGGAGCCGATTCGTCGAAGGAAAAATCTCGCGGAATCAATGCATTAAGTTGGTGCGACGCACCAAAGGGGAGCACACTCACATGAGTCATATTCATCTCGTTGGCGGCGAAAAAGGCGGCGTTGGCAAGTCCACTGTGGCACGCCTTCTGGCGCAGGCTTTCATCGACCGCGGGCACGCGTTCACAGGCCTCGACGGCGACCAGTCGCATGGCGACCTGTTGCGTTTCTATGCCGACTACGCGATGCCATTGAACCTGCGCGACAACGCCAGCGCCGACGCCATCCTGCTGTCGGCGATCGAGACGGACCAGGCCGTACTCGTCGACCTGCCGGCACAAAGTGCGACTGCATTGCAGAACTGGATCCAGGAGAGCGGTGTCCTGGAGCTGGCCGAAGAACTGGAAATCCCGGTAACCGTCTGGCACGTGACTGACGGCAGTCGCAACTCGGTCGAGTTGCTTCAGCGCGTCATCGACGACTTCTCCGCCAACGACGGGGTATCGTTCGTCGTCGTGCGCAACTTCGGTCGCGGTGGCAACTTCGAGGCCTTCGATCAGTCGGAGACCAGGGCCCAGGCCGAGGCGCGCGGTGCCCGTATCATCGATCTCGCCAAACTCGACGACAAGGTCATGAGCAATATCGACTGGAAAGGTCTGAGCTTCTGGGCCGCGGCCAACCGCGAAGCAGGCGATTGCCTGTCGCTGCTCGACCGTCAGCGTGCCAAGGCCTGGCACGGTCGCTGGCAGCAGCAACTCGACCTGGTGCTCGACACGGCCCCGCATGCGCAGTCCACCGATGAGGACGGCGCGGAAGTCATCCAGCTGCACTCCGCATCCTGAGCAGCGTCGTGAAACCCCCGAACTCCGGGGCCACGGGACCTGTAACCTCGATGCCATGACACGGGTGACAGGCACCGGATGGAAGCCACACTGAGACGGGTACACCGCCAAGCGGCGTACCCGTCCCAACGTTTCCGCGACGTTGATACGGCTGTCGCCCTGGTCAGCCGAAAGGATCCGTTATTGTCGTCGTGAAATGCGCACGGCCATGTGCGCCGCGCCCAGCAGCGGCGCCTCCGGGTTCAGCGACAGTCGCAACGGGATATCCCTTATCGAATCGGTCATGCGCCCCTTATCGAGGAAGCCGCGCATGAATTCACCTTCCGCGAGGGCTTCACGAATCTTCGGCCCAATCCCTCCCCCAATGAAAATGCCGCCGCGCGGCAGGCACCTCAG
>JAGRGW010000185.1 GCA_020445315.1 Gammaproteobacteria bacterium | reverse complement strand
CTGGCGCGCCAGGCCATCCGCATCGAGCAACACTACGGCCGCCCGATGGATATCGAGTGGGCGCTCGACGGCAACGACGGCGAGCTGTACGTCGTACAGGCGCGGCCGGAGACGGTACAGAGCCGCAGCGGCAACGTCATCGAACGCTACGAGATGAAGGGTAAGTCGGACGTGCTGGTCGAGGGTCGCTCGATCGGTGCCCGCATCGGCGCCGGCAAGGCCCGCATCATCATGAGCCTCGACGACATGGACAAGATCGCCGAGGGCGACGTGCTGATCACCGACATGACCGACCCCGACTGGGAGCCGATCATGAAGCGGGCGTCGGCGATTGTCACCAACCGCGGTGGACGTACGTGCCACGCGGCGATCATCGCCCGCGAACTGGGCGTGCCAGCCGTGGTCGGCTGCGGCGACGCAACCGAGAAGGTCAAGGACGGTCAGCCGGTCACGGTGTCGTGCGCCGAGGGCGATACCGGTTTCGTCTACGACGGTCAGCTCGACTTCGAACTCAAGCGGATCGAGCTCGACAGCATGCCCGAGGTACCGGTCAAGGTCATGATGAACGTCGGCAACCCGGAGCGCGCGTTCAGTTTCGCGCAGATCCCGAACGCCGGTGTCGGCCTCGCCCGGCTCGAGTTCATCATCAACAACATGGTCGGTATCCACCCGCAGGCGCTGCTGCAACTGGAGCGTGTGCCGGCCGACGTGCGCGCCGACATCGAGGAACGCATCGCCGCCTACGGTGACCCGCGCGAGTACTTCATCAAGCGCGTCGTCGAAGGCATCTCCAGCATCGCGGCCGCGTTCCACCCGGAACCGGTGATTCTGCGCATGTCGGACTTCAAGTCCAACGAGTACGCCAACCTGGTCGCCGGCACGCTGTACGAGCCCGAGGAAGAGAACCCGATGATCGGCTTCCGCGGTGCTTCGCGCTACCTGGCGCCGACCTTCCGTGCCTGTTTCGACATGGAGTGCGAAGCGATCCGCCGCGTGCGCGAGGACATGGGCCTCGACAACCTCGAGATCATGATCCCGTTCGTGCGCACGCTCGAAGAGGCCCGTGGCGTCGAGCGGCTGCTCGGTGAGAACGGCCTGAAGCGTGGCCAGGACGGCCTGCGCGTCATCATGATGTGCGAACTGCCGTCGAACGCGGTGCTGGCGGAGGAGTTCCTCGAGTACTTCGACGGCTTCTCGATCGGTTCCAACGACATGACCCAGCTGACCCTCGGCCTGGACCGCGACTCGGGCCTGATCGCGCACAGCTTCGACGAGCGCAATCCCGCCGTGCTGAAGATGCTCGACATGGCCATTACCGCGTGCAAGAAGGCGAACAAGTACGTCGGCATCTGTGGCCAGGGCCCGTCGGACCATCCGGACTTGGCCAAGTGGCTACTGGATCGGGGCATCAGCAGCATCTCGCTCAACCCGGATACCGTGATCGATACCTGGCTGTTCCTCGACGGGCAGTCGGCCGACTGAATCGACCGCCGGGAGATTTCCCGCAGCCTGGTTGCCGTTGTCCCGATCCCGCTCGGGGCAACGGCGATTCGTGCCGTTGGTGCCGGGTCACCTGTGCCTGATGCCGACGGATCCGGTGTGGTGCCTGTCGGAGGCGGCCGTCCATGTCGAAAAAGTTTCCCATCATTGCCGTCACCGGTTCGTCCGGGGCCGGCACGTCGACCGTCAAGCGTGCGTTGGAGCAGATATTCCTGCGCGTCGGCGCCCGAGCCGCGTTCGTCGAAGGCGACAGCTTCCATCGCTACGACCGCCTGGAGATGCGGCGTCAACTGGACCTGGCGCAGCAGGAAGGGCGCAACCTGAGTCACTTTGGTCCCGAGGGCAACCTGTTCGACCGGCAGTTGGCGTTGTTTCGGAGCTGGGGGCGTGACGGCACCGGCATGCGGCGGCGCTACGTGCACGACGAGACCGAAGCCGTGTTGTACGGCAGCGATCCCGGCACCTTCACCGACTGGGAGCCGCTGGAGGAAGGGGCCGACCTGTTGTTCTACGAGGGCCTGCACGGCGGCCTCGTCACCGACGAATTCGACATGGCGTCCGAGGTCGACCTGCTGATCGGTGTGGCGCCGACGATCAACCTGGAGTGGATCCAGAAGATCGCGCGCGACACCGCCGAACGCGGTTACCAGCCACACGACGTGATGGACACGATCCATCGCCGGATGTACGACTACATGCACTACATCCTCCCGCAGTTCGAGCACACCCATATCAATTTCCAGCGCATCCCGCTGGTGGACACGTCGAACCCGTTCATGGTGCGCAGTATCCCGACCGCGGACCAGAGCCAGGTGCTGATCCATTTCCTCAAGGAGCAGCCGAGCATCGAGTACAAGCTGCAGTTGAAGGGGCTCATCGAGGGCTCGTTCCTGACCGGCATCAACACGCTGATCATCCCCGGCGGCAAGATGACCTACGCGATGGAGCTGATTCTCGCCCAGCGCGTCTTCGAGTTGATGGCCCGTCGCTCCGAGTGAACCAGTCGGCGGCCCGGCGCGGCCTCGCTGTCAGCTGGCCTGCAACAGCGCTTTCAATTCACTGAGGATCATCGCCGTCGCGCCCCAGACGCGGTGACCGTCGACTGCGAAATACGGAACCTGCTCGATGGCGCGGCCACGGACCTGCATCGTGCAGCGCGCCACACTGGCTTCGTCGAGCAGCGCCGTCACCGGCATTTCGATAACCCGCGCGACCTCGACCGGGTCGGGGGCGAACGCCGGCCGCGTCTGGCCATAGGCGACGAACGGGCGTACAACGAAGCGGCTGACCGGGATGTACAGCCTGCTGAGCTGGCCCAGCAGCTGCCAGCGCTCGACGGTGACACCGATCTCTTCACTGAACTCCCGCAATGCCGCCTGCAGGTGGTTCTCGCCCGGTTCGACCTGGCCACCGGGAATACTGATCTGACCGCTGTGCGGTCCGGCATCGGCCGTGCGTTTCATCAGGACGATGCGCCAGTCGGCCTCGTGCGGAAAAAGGTACAGCAGCACGGCGCTCTGCCGCGGGGAGTCGTCGGCCGGCAGGGCATCGGCCAGGCGTGGTCGCGCCGGCGGCGCCATGCGGTACTGCGCCGTTTCGCCCGGCAGTGGTTGGTCGAGCCCCCGGCGCAGCTGTTGAAGGAGGTCGTTCATTGACCCACAGATTAGCGTAAGCGGGCGGTCTCCGGGGCAGGGGGCGGGCGATACCCGACGCCCGTTCCTTGTCCAATCCATCAGTATCAATGTCGACACTTTGGAAAAAACAATGATAGTAAACGCTTAAATTCCTCGATTTTCGCGATTCGGAGGCTAGTATTGTCGACAATATTGCGTAGGATAGCGTGCTCCGGGCGTCGTACAGCACCGGAATGCTGACAATCAACCACCAACCGGCCGGCACATTTCAGAACACGCCGGCGGCCAAAGACACAGCGGGGGAATAAGCACGATGAGCGGTTACCAAGCGTTGTACCAACAATCGATCGATGATCCGGAAGCGTTCTGGGGTGAGGCTGCAGCGGGTCTGCATTGGGACAAGCCGTGGGACAGCGTGCTGGACAGCGACGCGAAGCCGGTGCCGCGCTGGTTCGTCGGCGGCCAAATGAACACCTGTTTCAACGCCGTCGACCGGCACGTGGACGCCGGACGTGGCGACCAGGCTGCCATCATCTACGATTCGCCGGTAACCGGTCAGAAGCGGCAGTACACCTACAACGAGTTGCGTGACGCGGTGGCATCGTTCGCCGGCGCGCTGCGCGCACAGGGCGTCGGCAAGGGCGATCGCGTGCTGGTCTACATGCCGATGATTCCCGAGGCCGCGATTGCGATGCTCGCGACGGCGCGCCTGGGTGCGATTCACTCGGTCGTGTTCGGCGGCTTCGCCGCCAATGAGCTGGCCACCCGTGTCAACGACGCCAAGCCGAAGGTCATCGTCAGTGCCTCGTGCGGCATCGAGCCGAACCGGGTCGTGGCCTACAAGCCGCTGCTCGACGAGGCGATCAGGCTGTCGGCACACAAGCCCAGCGCCTGCATCATCAAGGCACGGCCGCAGGCCGAGGCACCCCTGGTCGAGGGGCGCGACCTGGACTGGGACGCTGCCGCCGAGGCGGCCGAGCCGGCCGAGTGCGTGCCGGTCGCGGCGACCGATCCGCTCTACATCCTGTATACCTCCGGCACCACCGGCCAGCCCAAGGGTGTCGTGCGTGACAACGGCGGACACGCGGTCGCCATCCACTGGACGATGAAGAACATCTACAACGTCCAGCCGGGTGACGTGTACTGGGCCGCTTCGGATGTCGGCTGGGTCGTCGGCCACAGCTACATCGTCTACGGTCCGTTGCTGGCCGGCTGCACGACCGTGATCTACGAGGGCAAGCCGGTCGGCACGCCGGATCCGGGCGCCTTCTGGCGCGTCATCAGCGAGTACGGCGTCAAGGTCCTGTTCACCGCGCCGACCGCGTTCCGCGCGATAAAGAAAGAGGATCCGGAAGGCACCTTCCTCGAGAAGTACGACCTGTCCTGCATGCATACGCTGTTCCTGGCCGGTGAGCGCTGCGATCCCGACACCCTGTTCTGGGCACGCGACAAGCTTGGCAAGCCGGTCGTCGACCATTGGTGGCAGACCGAGACCGGCTGGGCCATCGCGGCCAACCCCATCGGTATCGAGCCGATGGAAATCAAGCCGGGTTCACCGACCGTGGCCATGCCGGGCTACGACGTGCGCATCCTGTCCGAGGAAGGCGAGGAGATGGCCGACGGCGACATGGGCAACATCGTCATCAAGCTGCCGCTGCCGCCGTCCTGCCTGCCGACGCTGTGGGGTAACGACCAGCGCTTCATCGACTCGTACCTGAGCAAGTACGAGGGTTACTACCTGACCGGCGACGCCGGGTATCGCGACAAGGACGGCTACCTGTGGATCATGAGCCGGACCGATGACGTCATCAACGTTGCCGGTCACCGCCTCTCGACCGGTGGCATGGAAGAGGTACTGGCCGGGCACCCGGACGTCGCCGAGTGCGCCGTCATCGGTGTCGCCGACGCGCTCAAGGGCCAGTTGCCGCTGGGCATGATCGTGCTCAAGGCCGGCGTCGAGCGTGACCACGACGAGTTGAAAAAGGAACTGGTCAAGCGCGTACGCGAACTGATCGGACCGGTCGCGGCATTCAAGCTCGTGACCATCGTCAAGCGCCTGCCGAAGACGCGCTCGGGCAAGATCCTGCGTGGCACCATGGTCAAGATCGCCGACGGCGAGGAGTTCAAGGTGCCGGCGACGATCGACGATCCGGCGATTCTCGACGAGATCACCGAATCGCTGAAGTCGCTCGGCTACGCGGGTTCCTGAGGCGAGGCAATGGCGGTAGCGCGATCCATCACGTCGGCAGCAGAGAACAACGGCACGATCCCCGATCGTGTGTTCTCGCTGCTGCGTGAGGCGATCGTCGAGGGTGATATCCCGGCCGGCAGCAAGATCAGCGAACCCGAACTGGCCCGGGTCTACGGCATCAGCCGCGGGCCTCTGCGCGAGGCGATCGGTCGCCTCGAGGCCTGCGGCCTGGTCGTCAGGCGGCGCAATGTCGGCGCCCGGGTCGTCACGCTGAGCAGTACGCAGCTGATCGAGATCTACCATATCCGCGAAGCCCTCGAGGGGATGGCGGCGAGGCTGGCGGCACAGCACATGAGCGCGGAAGAGATCGCCGACCTGCGCTCGCTGCTGTCGCAGCACGGTCAGCAGATCGAACGCGATATCGACCACGCCTATTTCCAGCGCGAAGGCGACCTCGACTTCCACTACCGCATCGTCCAGGGCAGTCACAACGCGCACATGATCGACCTGCTGTGCAACGACCTCTACCACCTGGTCAGGCTCTACCGCTACCAGTTCGGCATGTCGAGCAAGCGCGGGCCAAGGGCCTTCGTCGAGCACGAGCATATCGTCGACGCGATCGAACGCCGTGACGCCGAGATGGCCGAGGTGATGATGCGTGCCCACATCCGCGCGTCGCGCGAGAACGTCGAGCGCATGCTCAAGGGTGTGAACAGGCCCTAGTATCAACCGACGCGAACGTGACGCCAAGGGGTCACGCTCGCCAAACAGAGACGGAAAATCACTATGAGTATCGAATCCGCTGGCCTGAAGTTTCGCCGGGCCGTCGAACAGGAAAAGCCGCTGCAATGCGTCGGCGCCATCAATGCCTACCATGCGCGCCTGGCCGAGGCCTCCGGCTTCAAATCACTGTACATCTCGGGTGGGGGCGTGGCAGCCGGGTCCTGCGGCATTCCCGATCTCGGCATCACGACGATGGAAGACGTGCTGACCGACCTCAAGCGCATCACCGACGTGACGACGCTGCCGGTACTCGTCGATATCGACACCGGCTGGGGCGGTGCGTTCAACATCGCGCGTGCCATCCGGTCGATGATAAAGTGCGGCGCGGCCGCCGTGCACATCGAAGACCAGGTCCAGCAGAAGCGTTGCGGGCACCGGCCGAACAAGGCCGTGGTGCCGCAGGACGAAATGGTCGATCGCATCAAGGCCGCGGTCGATGCCAAGACCGACCCGGATTTCGTCATCATGGCGCGTACCGATGCCCTCGCGGTGGAAGGCATGCAGGCGGCGATCGACCGCGCCTGCGCCTGTGTCGAGGCCGGTGCCGACATGATCTTTCCCGAGGCGATGACCGAGTTGTCGCAGTACAAGACGTTCGTCGAGGCGGTCAAGGTGCCGGTACTGGCGAACATCACGGAGTTCGGTTCCACGCCGCTGTTCACGACCGAGGAACTGGCCAGCGCCGATGTCAGCATCGCGCTGTACCCCTTGTCGGCGTTCCGTGCCGCCAACGCGGCCGCGTTGAAGGTCTACCAGGCACTGCGTGGCGAGGGCACGCAGCAGGGCGTCGTCGACATCATGCAGAGCCGGATGGACCTGTACGACTACCTGGGTTACCACGACTTCGAGCAGAAGCTCGACAAGTTGTTTGCGGCCGGGGAATCCTGAGCCCGTATCGAAAATGACCGCCGCGCCAGCGCGGCAGCGAGCGACCGTGGCGATCGCCGGCGCCGGTGAAGGGCCGGAGCGATCGGGTCGGCGCGAATCACGAGTTTGAAGCACACAATCAGCGGGAGTCTTACCAATGGCTGAAAACAAACTACCCAAACCGAAGAAATCTGTTGCACTGTCCGGCACCGCCGCCGGCAACACGGCGATCTGCACCGTCGGCCGCACCGGCAACGACCTGCATTACCGCGGCTACGACATCCTGCACTTCGCCGAGGTCTGCGAGTTCGAGGAGATCGCCTACCTGCTGGTCTACGGCAAGTTGCCGAACAAGTCCGAACTCGAGACCTACAAGCGTCGGCTGCGCTCGCTGCGTGGTCTGCCGGTTGCCGTCAAGCAGGCGCTGGAGGCCATTCCTTCGTCCGCGCACCCGATGGATGTCATGCGTACCGGCTGTTCCGTGCTCGGCACCTGCCTGCCGGAGAAGGAAGGTCACTCCGAGGCCGAGGCCCGCAACATCATCGACCGCCTGGTCGCCAGTTTCGGCTCGATGCTGCTCTACTGGTATCACTTCTCGGTCAACGGCAAGCGTATCGATGTCGAGACCGACGACGACTCCGTCGGCGGGCACTTCCTCCACCTCCTGCACGGCGAAAAGCCTTCGGAGACCTGGGTGCGCGCCATGCACACCTCGCTGAATCTTTACGCCGAGCACGAGTTCAACGCGTCGACGTTCACCGCGCGTGTCATCGCCGGTACGGGCTCGGACATGTACTCGGCCATCACCGGTGCGATCGGTGCGCTGCGCGGGCCCAAGCACGGCGGCGCCAACGAGGAGGCCTTCCGCATCCAGAGCCGCTACCACAGTGCCGACGAGGCCGAGGCCGATATCCGCAAGCGCATCGAACGCAAGGAGATCGTCATCGGTTTCGGTCACCCGGTTTACACGGTCAGCGATCCGCGCAACGAGGTCATCAAGCGGGTGGCGCACCAGCTTGCAGAGGAGAATGGCGACACGAAGATGTTCGACATCGCCGACCGCCTCGAGTCGGTCATGTGGGATGTCAAGAAGATGTTCCCCAACCTCGACTGGTTCTCGGCCGTGTCGTACAACGCCATGCACGTACCGACCGACATGTTCACGCCGTTGTTCGTCATCGCGCGGACGACCGGCTGGGGCGCGCATGTCATCGAGCAGCGTGATGACGGCAAGATCATCCGTCCGTCGGCCAACTACACCGGACCGGACAACCTGGAGTTCGTACCGATCGGCGAGCGTTGATTTTTTTTGCCGCGGCGGCGCAGCGGACACGGTGGATAAGGCGAAAGCCGAATTTCCGGGTCCCCTGTGTCTCCGCGGTTGGGAACCAAAATGAATACGAGTTACCGAAAAAATCTTCCCGGCACCAAGCTGGACTATTTCGATACCCGCGAGGCAGTCGAGGCCATCGAGCCCGGTGCCTACGCCAAGCTGCCCTATACCTCGAGGGTGTTGGCCGAGCAGCTCGTTCGACGCTGCGAGCCGGCGGCACTGGCCGACTCGTTGAAGCAGATCATCGGCTTCGAGCGCGAACTGGACTTCCCCTGGTACCCGGCGCGCGTGGTCTGCCACGACATCCTCGGCCAGACGGCGCTGGTCGACCTGGCGGGCCTGCGCGACGCGATCGCGGAGCAGGGTGGAGACCCGGCCAAGGTCAACCCGGTGGTGCCGACGCAGCTGATCGTCGACCACTCGCTGGCCGTCGAGTGCGGTGGCGATGACCCGGATGCGTTTGCCAAGAACCGTGCGATCGAGGACC